>CALRVU010000082.1:0-8886 GCA_943371685.1 Bordetella parapertussis
AGTACTGACCCACTGCCTTGCGCAGCTGCATGTGCTTGCCACCCGGGGCGATCAGCACCAGGCCGCGCTCCAGCCGGTCGCCGTCACGGGCCTCGCGCACCCGCACCGCGCAGGCGGCGTCGAGCCGCTGTGCATACATGGCCGTGAACATCTCGGGCATGTGCTGCACGATGGCGATGCCCGGACAGTCGCCCGGCAGGGCCATCAGCACCGTTTCGATGGCCTGCGTGCCGCCGGTCGAACTGCCCAGCACCACGGGCTTGTTGACCGCCAGCGCATGGGCCACCGGGCCAGGCGTCACCGCCGGCCTGGCCGCTGCGGAGGGCATGCCAGGGCCGGTCGGGCGTGGCGGGTTCAGCAGACGAGGTCGCGATCGGGCAGCCGTCTTCAGGGTCTGCACCAGTTCTCGTCGTGAGGTCTCCAGAAACTGTTTGAGGCCCAGGCGCGGCTTGGCCACCACCGCCACGGCGCCGGCCGACATCGCGTCCAGCGCCATCTTGCTGCCTTGCTCGGTCAGCGTCGAGCAGATCACGGTCGGAATCGGGCTCTCGGCCATCACCTGGCGCAGAAAGGTCAGGCCGTCCATGCCGGGCATCTCGATGTCCAGCAGCAGCACATCGGGTCGGTTCTTGCGGATGATCGGACCGGCGATCAAGGGGTTGGGCGCACTGCCCATCAGCTCGATCTCGGGGTCGCCCTGCAGCAGGTGGATCAGCGCCTGCCGGACCACGGCCGAGTCATCGACCACATAGACTTTGATGGTCATCTTGGATTGCTCATAGAGGCACAGACACGACTTCGGGCTCGGCCGCACCGATGGTCCAGCGCACTTGCCGGTACACGGTGCCGCCCACATCCACGCTCTGCACCCGGATACCGGCTTCGGAGAGTGCCTGCAGCGCCCAGGCCGCGTTGTCGTCGCCCACGGTCAGGCGGGGCGCGACCTGCGAGAACATGTCGCCGCCGCCGATCACATGGGCGACGCACAGCTGCGGTGCCAGACCTTGTTCTGCCAGCAGACGCTGCATGGCACGCCAGGCGGCATCGGCATGGGCGGTGGAGTCGCGCCCGGCATCGGTGGCCGATCGGCAGTGGACGATGTGGCACATCACGCCCACGGTGCGGCGCGGATCGGTCAGCAAGATCGCCACGCAGGAGCCCAGCAGCGTGTCGAGCCGCTCACCCCGCAGGCCCAGCACCACGTCACCCGGATGCAAGGTGGTCACGCGGGCGACCACGGTGCTCATGCAGGCCGCTTTCTGAAGGCGCCGGGCGCCAGCGTTTCCAGCGGCGTATTGCAAGCCACCCGGCCCTCGGCCGTGCCGATGAAGAACAGCCCGCCGGGGCGCAGTTGCGACAGCACGCGGTCCACCACGTCGATCTTGGTCGGCGTGTCGAAGTAGATCAGCACATTGCGCAGAAAGATCACGTCGAACGGGCCTGGCACGTCGATGGGACAGAGCAGGTTCAATTGGCCGAACTGCACCCGTTCGGTCAGCTTGGGGCTCATCTGCACCAGCCCTTCGGACTCGCCCACGCCCTGCAGGCAATGGCGCTTGAGCCGCTGCGGGCTGACATGGCGAAGCCGGTCCTCCGGATAGACCGCCTGGCTGGCACTGCGCAGCACGCGGTCGCTGATGTCGGTGCCCAGAATCTGCCAGCTCGGCCCGATCCGCCCCTGTTGCTGCAGGTCAGCCAGCAGCATGGCGATGCTGTAGGCCTCGTCGCCAAACGAGGAAGCTGCGCTCCAGAGGGCCAAGGGGCTGGCACGGCGCGCGCTCAGTTCGCGCTCCAGCAGATCGAAATGCGCGGGCTCGCGAAAGAAGTAGGTCTCATTGGTGGTCAGCAGGTCCACCGCCATCTGGAACTCGCCGCCATCGTCGCTGCTGGAGATCAGGTTGTAGTAGTCCTCGTAGGACGGGATGCCCAGTTTCTGGATGCGCGGCGCCAGCCGCGACGACACCAGTGACTTCTTGCTGTCGTTGAACGACAGGCCGACCGTGGCGTGCATCAAGGCCGCCAGGTCCTGGTAGGTGGGGTCGGCGAGCTGCAGCATGTCAGGTGGCCATGGCTTCCTGCGAGGATTCGCAAAGCTCGGCCATTTCACGCAGGTCGAGCGCGCGATCCGGCTCCAGCAGGATCACGAAGCGCTTGGCCACCTTGCCGATGCCGCTGATGAACTCGCGGCGCAGGGCGCTGCCAAAGTCCGGTGGTGGCTCGATGTTCTCGGCACTGATCTTGATGACCTCGCTGACGGCGTCCACCAGCAGGCCCAGTTCGGTGCGCTCGCCCGAGCGCATCGCATCAAAGATCACGATGCAGCTCTTCTTGCCGATGTGCGCCGCACTGCGGCCGAAGCGGGCGTTCAGGTCGATGACCGGTACCACCGCGCCGCGCAGGTTGATCACGCCGCGCACAAAGGTCGGCATCAGGGGCACGGTGGCCATGGGGCCGGCTTGGATGATCTCGCGCACGGTGCGGATGTCCATGCCGAAGACCTCCTCGCCGAGCCAGAACGTCAGGTACTGGGCGGGTGGGGCGGCCGCTGCGGCCGCCCCGGGGGCTGATTCCTTGCTCATGGCCGTTTCCTTCAATAGGGGCGGAAGTTGCCGCGGGTGCCCGTGGCCAGGGCCGGCTTGGCCTGGGTCGGGGCCGGCTTGTTCAGGCTGCGCAGCGGTGAGTTCGGCGCACGGCGCTCTACCGGCACACCGCTGTCGGCGCCGCGGCGCGTCGGCGCCTGGCCGTCGCCCAGGGTGAAGAAGGCCACCGACTGCTGCAGTTGCTCGGCCTGGCCCGACAGCTCTTCGGACGTGGCAGCCAGTTCTTCAGACGCAGAGGCGTTCTGCTGGGTTGCCTTGCTGAGCTGGCCCATGGCGCCGCCGATCTGGGTGACCGACTGGCTTTGCTCCTGCGATGCGGCAGCAATCTCCTGCACCAGCTCGGAGGTCTTCTGGATCGAGGGGACGATCTCGTCGAGCAGCTTGCCGGCCCGCTCAGCGGTGGACACGCTGTTGCTGGCCAGGTCGCCGATCTCCTTGGCGGCCTCCTGGCTGCGTTCGGCCAGCTTGCGCACCTCGTCGGCCACCACGGCAAAGCCCTTGCCGTGTTCGCCGGCGCGGGCCGCCTCGATGGCCGCGTTCAGGGCCAGCAGATTGGTCTGGTAGGCGATGTCGTCGATGATGCCGATCTTCTGCGCGATCTGCTTCATGGCGGTCACGGTCTGGGTCACGGCGGCGCCGCCGTCACCGGCCTCCTTGCTGGCCTTGGTGGCCATGCCATCCGTCACCCGGGCGTTGTCACTGTTCTGGGTGATCGATGCCGACATCAGGTCGATCGAGGCCGTGGTTTCCTCCACCGAGCTGGCTTGCTCGCTGGCCGATTGCGACAGCGACTGGGCCGTGGCGCTGACCTGGTTGGCTGCGCCCGTCAGCGCATTGGCAGCGGCGCGCACTTCCTCGATGATGCTGGCCAGTTTCTCGGCACTGCTGTTGGCGTCCTGCTTGACCTGCTCGAACACGCCTTCAGCTTCGCGAGTGATGCGCTGGGTCAGATCGCCGTCGGCCATGCCCGAGAAGACGCGACCCACATCGTCAATGACGGCCGCCAGGGTCTCGCTGGTGGCATTGGCGTCTTCCTTGACCTGGGCAAAGGTGCCTGAGTAGTCGCGGGTGATGCGCTGGGTCAGGTCACCGGCGGCCAGGGCGCCCAGCACCCGACCCACATCGGCAAAGATCACCGAGGTGCGCTCGACCAAGGTGTTGACACCGGCGCAAAGCACCTCGATCGGGCCGGTCTTGCCTTCCAGTGAAATGCGCTGACTCAGGTCGCCCTGCATGGCGGCCGTGGTCACGGCCTGGGCCTGCTCGACCGCCTCGCGCAGCATGGTGGTGGCGGTCACGTCAGCGGTCACATCGGTGGCGATCTTGACGATCTTGACCACCCGGCCCATCTCATCGCTGACCGGGGCATAGACCGCCTGGATCCAGACCGGCTGGCCCGACTTGGTCACGCGCTTGAAGACCTCGCTCTGGGCCTTGCCGTCGTTCAGGTCGCGCCAGAACTGCTGATAGGCCGGCTGGGCGGACAAGGCCGGTTCGACGAACATGCGGTGGTGCTTGCCCACCACCTCTTCGCTGCGATAGCCCAGCAGACTGAGGAAGTTGTGGTTGGCCTTGACCACATTGCCGCCCAGGTCGAATTCGATGTAGGCGTAGGAGGTGTCGATGGCGGCCAGGATGCCCTTGGCGTTCTGCCGCTCGATCTCGGCCTCGGTGATGTCGTAGCGCACGCCCAGGTACTTCATGGGCTTGCCGTTCTCGCCCAGGATCGGCGCGACCACCGCGTCCACATAGTAGGGCGTGCCGTCCTTGGCGCGGTTCTTGATGATGCCGCGGAAGATGTCACCTCGGCCGATCGTCTGCCAGAGCTGCTTGAAGGTCTCCTTGGGCATGTCCGGGTGGCGGGTGGTGTTGTGCGGATGGCCGATCAGCTCCTCGCGGCGGTACTTCGACACCTCGATGAACTTCTCGTTGACGTTCAGGATGTCGCCCTTCTTGTCCGACTCCGAGACGATGCTGGTGACGTTCATGATGTCGGTGCGCACCTTCAGCTCCGCCTCCACTTCGGCCAGGCGCTTGCGCACCTCGGCCAGAGCCGCATCAGCCTCTTGCCGGGCCCGCTGTTGTTCCGCCAGCGCAGCGTCAGCTTGTTGAAGTTCAGTGCCAACCAGAAGTTTGGTCAACCATGAGGTGTTGCGTTCGGTCATCGGGGAGCTCCTTGGGATGGTGTCAGTGGTGCGGGCAGCGCTGCGTCAGTGGGCAGAGGCCTGGCGGGACGTGGATCGGGTCTGGGCGGCGAGTTGGCCGAGGGCGCCAGGGTCAAAGATCAGGGCCACCTCGCCAGTGCCCAGGATCGAAGAGCCCGACACGCCACGCAGGCTGCGCAACATCAGGCCCAGGGGTTTGATGACGGTCTGGTGCTGGCCGAGCAGGGCGTCGACCATCACGCCGTAGCGCCGTGCGCCGCTGCGCACCACCACGATGCTGCTGCGCTCGGGCTCCGGTGACTCCAGCGCATACAGGGTGCGCAGGCAGACCACCGGGAGCACCTCGCCGCGCAGTTCAACACAGCGGCGGCCCCGCTCGTCGGTGGTGCTGGCGCTGTCGCGGTTGGCAATCACCTCGACCACTGCGTCGAGCGGAAAGATGAACTTGGAGGGGCCGACGCCGATCAGGAAGCCGTCGATGATGGCCAGCGTCAGCGGCAGGCGGATCTCGATGCATGAGCCCTGGCCTTCATCGCTGGACAGACTGACCGAGCCGCGCAGTGCTTCGATGTTGCGTCGTACCACGTCCATGCCCACGCCGCGGCCGCTCAGGTTGGTCACCTTTTCGGCGGTCGAGAAGCCGGCTTCGAAGATCAGGTTCAGGATGTCGGCATCCGGCGGTGTCGTGCCCGGCTCCAGCAGGCCACGGTCCCAGGCCCGCTGCAGGATCTTCTGCCGCTGCAGGCCGCGGCCGTTGTCCAGGATGCGGATGAGCACGCTGCCCGACTCGTGGCAGGCGCTGAGCGTGAGCTTGCCCTGGGCAGTCTTGCCGGCGGCCAGGCGCTGGTCGGGTGTCTCCAGGCCATGGTCCAGGGCATTGCGCACCAGGTGCATCAGTGGATCGGCAATGCGCTCGACCACGGCCTTGTCCAGCTCGGTCTCGGCACCGATGATCTCCAGGATGACGTCCTTGCCCAGCTCGCTGGCGGTGTCGCGCACGACCCGCCGAAAGCGCGCAAAGGTTTCGCCGATCGGCACCATGCGCAGCTTGAGCGTGCTGTTGCGGATGCCCTCGATCAGGCGCGTGACCTGCTGATTGGCCTCCACCAGGCCGCGCTGCTTGCTCTGCCGCGCCAGCATGGAGGCGCCAGCGCCGGCAATCACCAGCTCGCCCAGCAAGTTGATCACCTCGTCGAGCCGGTCGGCCTGCACGCGGATGAAGCTGCTGTCCTCGCCGCCGGCACCGGCCGGCCGGCCTTCGCGTTGTTTCTGCTGCTTCTGCAGCGCTGCCGTGACCACCTGCGGGCTGACGCCGGCACTGGCTTGCAGCACCTCGCCCAGCGGTGGCGCGGCGCCCTCGGGGCCGCAAGCCTGGCGGGCCTGGCTCTGGGCGGCCAGCGCGGTGTCCAGTTCGGCCTGGCTGATGGCGCCTGCAGCAACGAGGATGTCGCCCAGCCGCTGGTGATCGGGCAGGTCTTCGATCAGGTTGATGAAGTCTTGCGCACTGGCGCCTGGCGGCAGCAGGCGCAGCACGCAGTCGTCGCGCACAAAGCTGAACGATTGCTCGATTTCCTCGCGTGAGGCGGCTGTGCGCAGGCTGAACTCGAAGCCCAGGTGGCAGCTCTCGGGGTCCAGCGCCGCCAGGTCCGGCACGGCCAGTGCGTCGCAGGCAATCTGCACCACCTCGCCCAGCCCGGCCACGTGCTGCAGGATGGTCAGCGGGTCCATGCCGTGGCGATACGTGTCCGCCAGGAAGCGCACCGAGACATGCCAGCAGCCGGCGCCCGACGCCTGGGTTGACTCGGCTCGGTCCGCTGGAGGCTGTGAGTGGGCCGAAGCCTGGTCGGGGGCGCCGGACAGCTCGGCCGTGGTCGCGCCTTGTTCACAGGCTGCCCGCAAGCGCTGGACGATGGCCTCGCGTGCACTCAGCACGGCGTCATCTTCCACCGCATCGGACTGGGCCTGGGCCACCAGGCTGCGGATCTCGTCGTTGCTTTTGAGCAGCAGGGTGCTGATCTCGGGCGTCAGGGCCAGCTGGCCGCTGCGCAGTTGTTCGAGCAGCGTCTCCACATGGTGGGTGAAGTTGACGATGCGCATCAAGCCGAACACGCCGGCCGAGCCCTTGACCGTGTGGGCGCAGCGGAACAGCGCGTCCAGCAGTTCTCGGTCGTCGGGCGCATCTTCGAGCTGCAGCAGCAATTGCTCCAGCGCTTCGATCTGCTCGTTGGCTTCTTCGATGAAGGCGGGCAGCAGCTCGGCCACGAGGTTGTCGTCGGGATCCTGGGCGGTCATGGGCGGGACTCCTGGGTCGAGGTCATCAACGGGGCGCCCAGGGCGCGGCAGGCATGGCCCAGGGCTGCGCTGGGGTTGAGCAGGCGCAACTGGCGCTGTTGCCGGTGCAGCGTGTTCTGCAGCGCCATCAGCAACTGCACGCCGGCGGCATCGACCTCGCTCACGGCATCTGCGGCCAGATCAAGGCAGGCGGCTTCGGCCGCCGAACTCGTCCACTCAAGGCATCGCGGGTAGAGCTCGCTGACGCTGTAGATCGTCAGTTCGGCTGGCAGGGCAGCGATGGTGCTCATGGCGTCCACCTAGGCCAGGACCAGCTTGGAAACCGCATTGAGCAGTTCCGGCGGGTTGAACGGCTTCAGCAGCCAGGCCCGCGCGCCGGCCGCCTTGGCCTGCTGCATCTTCACGCTGGCGTCTTCGGTGGTCAGCATGATGACCGGCGTGAACTTGTGCTTGGGATGCTGCTTGACCTGGGTGACGAAGGCAATGCCGTCCATGTTCGGCATGTTCACGTCACTGACGATCAGGTGCACCTTGGCCGTCTTGTCCAGCATGGCCAGAGCCAGCTTGCCATCGCTGGCCTCGATGACGTCGTAGCCGGCGCGGGTCAGCGCCATCTTCACCAGGGCACGCAATGAGGTGGAGTCGTCCACCACCAGAATGGTCTTGGCCATGATCGGTGTCTTTGCAAAGGGTTAGAAAAAGACGGCTTTGGCAGCGGGGGCGGTGCCGACGTTGGCGGACTCGCCGCTGGCGTTGTGGTGCTGGCGCTGCTCACGCATGGTGTATTGGCGCTGCAGGTCCTTGAGCCAGGCTTCGGCGGTGGGCAAGGGCGCCTGCTGCTCGACCGATGCGCTCAGGCGCGCAATGTCGTTGTCCACCACGGTGATGACTTGGCTGATCCGGTCCTGAAACTGCAGGCTGACCATCAATCGCTCGATGTTGTTGCGGATCACGATGCCGCCGTCGAGCATGGCCTGGGAGTTGGCGCTCAGGGCCCGGACATGGGAGAGCACGTCGGTGACCACGCTCGACGACAGCTCGATGGCCATGGCATCGCTGGATGCACCGCTCACGGCCGCCTCGGACGTGCCCTTCATGATCGTGGTGACCTGGGCGATCCGGTCGGTGATCTGGCGAGCGGTCTCGGCGGAGACCTGGGACAGGTGCCGGATCTCCTTGGCGATCACGCCGAAGCCACGGCCGGACTCGCCAGCGCGGGCCGCTTCGATGGCCGCATTGATGGCCAGCAGATTGGTCTGGGCGGCAATCTGTGCCACGCCGCTGACCATGTCCTCCAGCTCGCCAGTCACTTGCGCCAGGCCGCGCACGCTGTCAGCCAGCGCACCCTTGCTCTGCGTCAGTTCGTTCATGGAGGCGACGACCGGTTGCAGCTGGCGCTCGCACAGGGTCAGCAGGGTCAGGCTGGTCTCGCTGGCTGCCTGTGCCTGGGCGCTGCCCGAGAAACCGGCGGCCTCGAACTGATCGACGATGGAAGAGAAGTTGACCACCAGGTCGTTGATGGCCTCGTCGGTCTGGGTGCGCACTGACACCACATGCTGCTGCCAGACCGGCAACACCTTGCGCAGCAGTTCGCCCAGCGGCCGGGCTGACGGGTTGGCTGCGGCCTGGGTGGTGGACGACCTCGGCGTCATGGCGTCGGCCGGCGCGCGCTGCCGCGACCGCTGCCATGCCCAGCCGGCCAGCAGCGTCAGGGTGGTCAGCGGAGCCGCCACGGACCAGGCATTGAGGCCGCCGAACACGGGCAGGCTGGCGCAGACCAACAGCAGCGTGGCGAACCAGCCGAAGCGCTCGGGAGCAGCCACTGAGGT
>CALRVU010000083.1:0-8880 GCA_943371685.1 Bordetella parapertussis
CGCACACGCCGTAGATGTCCTTCAGGCCGGTGGGCACATTGCCCAGGGCGCTCACCTGGCCTCGGGCGTCGATGTCGAACAGGGCCAGGGCTTGTTCGTCGCGGTGGGTGCTCACCGCCACATCGCGGCGCTGGCTGCCGGCCCGCACCTGCTGGCGCAGGTCCACATTGTTCAGACGGCCCACGGTCAGGCTCTGCAGTTCGCGGCCGGCCAGGTCATAGACCAGCAGGCCCTGCTTCTTGTTGGTGCCCAGCACCCGGCTGAGCTGCCCGTCTTGCGGATGGACCCAGATGGCGGGGTCGTCGGCCGCGTCGCCAAAGCGGGCCACCGGCGCGGTCTGGGCGCGCGCTTGCACGATGGGCAGGCTGGACAGGGCCGCGCCGGCAAGCGGGTAGCGGGCCTGGCGCGGGCCGTCGTCCTCGCTGACCATCAGCTGCCCGCCCTGCAGCTTGAGGGCGCCCGGTGCAAAGGCGAGCCGGCCCCAGGGCTTGCGCAAGCTCACCGGCACGCCGGTGGGCGCGCCCTCCTCGGCAATGGCATAGCGCCAGACGCCGAGGCCGGGTTGGCTCACATAGAGCTGGCCGGTGGCGTCATCGGCCTGGCAATGCTCGCTGCCGGCTGGCAGGGCCAGGCGGCGCAGCAGCCGGGGGCCCTGTTCACTCAGCAGCCATTGCTCGGTCAGGCCGTTGCTGCCGATGGCGAACAGATGGGTCAGCGCCTGAGCGTCGCGGTACAGGCAGAGCGCTTCGACATTGAAGTTCAGCACCGGCAGGGCCGTCCAGGGCTGCAGCTTGCTGCTGGTGCCGGCTGGGGCCTGCACCAGCAGCGGCTGGGCCTGGTCGCTGTCGAGCAGCAGGGCCAGGGCGGGCGTGCTGCCCTGGGCCGGGCGCTGGTCCAGCTGCTTGCCGCGCACGGCCAGGCGGGCGGGTGGGGTGCCCGGCTCGCCGGCCCATTGCAGGCCGTTCTTGCTCAGGCTGAACGTGGGGGCCGCCAGGGCGGCCGTGCCCAGTGCCGCCAGGGCCAGCCCGGTGGCGAGGGACAGGGAGGTGCGTTTCAGGGTCAACATGGGGATCGGCATCCGGTTCAATACAGCGCGAACTTGACGCCCACCCGCAGGCTGCGGCCGTACTGCTCATGCTGGGCATTGAAAGCGCTGCTGCCTTGATAGACGTAGTAGGGCTGGTCGCTCAGGTTCTGCAGCTCCAGGCTCAGCTGCCAGCGCTTGTCCAGCTGCCAGCGGGCCGAGAAGTCGATCTGGGTCTGGCCGGCGACGATCTGGTCCTGGCTGGCGTCCAGCACATCGGCCACTTCCAGCAGGTAGTCGGACTTGTGGTTGGCCGCCAGGCGCAGGCTGAGCGGGCCGGCCTCGTAGCCCAGCATCAGGTTGATGCTGCGGTCGGACTGGCTGGGCAGGCGGGTGCGGCGTGAGCGGACCTCGCCGCTGTCGCTGTCAAAGCGGCTGATGGTGGCGCTGCTGCGGGTGAAGCTGGCGTTGGCGCCGACGATCAGGCCGTTGAACGGCGTCGGCAGGCTGCGCAGGGCCTCGGACCAGGACAGCTCGATGCCGCGCACCGTGGCCTGGCCGCCGTTGACCCAGGTCTCGGCCTGGTCAAAGCTGGCCCAGGCGCCGGTGCCGGCCAGGTCGGTGCGGTAGATGGTGTCGGCAATCCGCTTGTGGAACAGATAGACCGAGGCGGCGCCGTCGCGGCCCAGGCGGCGCTCCAGGCCCAGGTCCAGATTGTTGGCCTTCATGGGCTTGAGCGCGGGGTTGCCGAACTCGGCCTCGTCGCCGTCGATCACGAAACCCGGTGCCAGCTGGCCGAAGTTGGGGCGAACCACGGCCTGGGTCCAGGCGGCGCGCAGGCTGGTGTCCTTGCCAAAGTCACGGCGCAGGTGCAGCGAGGGCAGCCAGTCATCTCGCTCGGTGCGTTGGCTGATGCTGCTGAAGTCGCCATCGGTCAGGCCGGTGCCATGGGCCGTGGTGCGGGTGCCCTCATAGCGCACGCCGCCCAGCAGGCGCCAGTCGTCAAAGTCCAGCGTCGACATCAGGTAGGCGGCCTGGATGCGCTCATCGACGCGGAAATCGGCCAGCCGCGATTCTTCTTCGTCCTCGAAGTCGGCCAGGGTCACGCCAGCCAGGCGCTGCAGCAGGCGATCGGCCGACAGGCCCGGGCCGAAGGTGCCCAGCGCATAGTCCACCGTGCCGCTGCTGAAGGCGGCCATGCCCAGATCGCCGCTCAGGTCGCCCGACTCGACCTTCCAGGTCGTGCCGTCGCTGGTCTTCTTGCGTTCGCTCCACTTGCCGCCCCACTTGAGCAGGCCGTCGAAGCCAGCCAGTTGCCAGGGCCGGCTCAGGTCGATGCGCAGATGCTGCTCGCGGTCCACGGTCAGGCTCTGACCCAGCTCGATCTCGTCGAGGCTGTAGCTGCCGGCGCTGTGGAGGCTGGCCGGCCCGGTCAGTCGGGGTTGGCGGCTGCCGTCAAAGCCGGTATCGCCAAAGGTGTCGTTGCCGGCAAAAGCGGCGCCGGCGATGTGCTGAGGCTCGTCCTCGCTGGCACGGCTGGCGCCCAGTGCGGCATTCAGCTTCCAGCTGCCCAGCGCCAGTTCGGTGCCCAGCTCGGCCGAGCGGATGCTCTGCGTCTCCTTGCGGGCCTTCAGCTCGCGGCTGACGTCGGCGTCGCCGCGCTGGCCATTGGCCTGGGCGTCGTCGAACTCGACGATCCGGGCTTCACGGTGCTCTTCGTCGGCAAAGCGGCTGACGAAGGTGTTGAGGGTGAACTTGCGGCCGGTCTCAGGGCGCCACTCCAGGTTCAGCGTCAGGGCCTGCCGGTCGCGGGTGATGCGGTAGTCGCGCTGCTCAAACTCTTCCAGCGTGTCGCCATCCCAGGCGCCGCCGGTCTCGACATTGTCCGAGCCGAAGCGGCGGCGGTCCAGGCTCAGGCCGGCCGAGACGCCCAAGGTGCCGGCCATGAAGCGGTCGCTCCAGGCCACGCCCAGACGCGGGCTGACCTGGCCGGTGTTGCCGTCGCGGCTGGCGCCACCTTCCATGCTGAGGAAGGGGCCGGGCTGGTCGAAGGCCGACAGGGTTTTGACCTCGATCGTGCCGCCGATGGCATTGGCATCGCGGTCGGGCGTCAGGGTCTTGCTGACCTCCAGGCTGCGGATCAGGCCGGCCGGCAGCACGTCGAGCATCACGCCACGGCGGTCGCTCTCCGGGGCGGGCACCAGGGCGCCGTTCAGGGTGACGCTGTTCAGGTCGGCGCCCAGGCCGCGGATGCGCACATAGCGGCCCTCGCCCTGGTCACGTTCCACGGACACGCCGGGCAGGCGTTGCAGGGCTTCGGCGGCATTGATGTCCGGCAGCTGGCCGATGCCGTCGGCGCTGAGCACACTGACGATGTGGTCGGCCGCCTGCTGGGCGTCAAGCGCATTGCGCAGATTGGCCACCTGGCCGGTGACGACGATGCGCTGCACCGGCGCGCTGGCGGCCGCCGCGGCAGGGGGTGCGGCCGGCGCAGCGGTCTGGCCAAAGGCTTGGCTGGCCAGCAGCAAGGCGGCCAGCGGCGTCAGGCGGCAGGGGGGGCGGCAAGGCAGGCGTGGAATGTGGAGTGAAGACATGGGGCGCTTTCAGAGGGTCAGTGTCGCGGTGTTTCAGGCGGCGCCGGGCATCAAGGCGGGCCGCAGCGGAGCGGACTGTCGAGCCGCTGGATGACGCTCCCGTGACGCCGCGCCGCGGGTGCGGCCGACCGCCGGGCGTTTGTTGCGCGGGCGGTGCAGTGGCGGCGGCCCTGCTGCGCCCTTCAAGCCCAGGCCTGAGCTGAAATGTCCTGTGGCCGGTGGGCAAGGCGGGTTCTGGCGCGGCCGGATCAGGGTGCGAGCGGGTGGCCGAACGGGCCCGTGCACCGGGCGTCAGGCCGGCTTGCGGTGGGCTTGATGGCGCTGCGCACCGCTGGTCGCCCCTGAGCCGATCGGACCTTGATGGCTGAAAACCGCCATCAAACTGTCACGGATCGCGCCTACCTTCGGCGCTCCCCTTGCATCGCCTGATCGGATTCCGCTTCGTGTTGAATGTGCCTTCCCTGCCTGCCGTGGCCGAGCGCCGCCACCGGCCCCTGATCGATCTGACGCGCTTGTCGGCGCTGGCGGCCGTGTTGCTGGCGCTGTATGCCTGGCAGGGCCAGCCCAAGCTGCTGGCCGAGTGGCAGTGGCTGGACATCCTGGGCGAAGGCGGCACGGCGGTGATGGCGGCCACCTGGGCGCTGATGATCGGTAACGCCCGACCGGCCGGCCGGGTCACGCACTGGTTGGTGGGGGGCTTGGCGGCCATGGCCCTGGGTGCCTGGGTGGACACGCTCGATGAGTTCTTCCGCATTCCGCATGGCGATTGGTGGGACAACGCGCTCGAGTCCTGCCTGGGCCCGGGCGGCATGGTGATGCTGACCGTGGGCTTGCTGCTGTGGCGGCAGGAGCAGCGTCAGCTCAGCGCGCAGTTGCGCAAGCGCGAGCGCCTGTTCCGCGACCACCGCGCCTTTGACGGCGTGACCCACCTGGCCGACTCGGGCTATCTGCGCGAGCAACTGAGCCTGGAGGCGCGCGACTGCCCGCAGCAGGCCTGCGGCTTGGTGATGCTGGAGCTGAATGCCGACTTCCATGACGAGGTGCGCCGCCTGGGACCCGACGAGGCTGACCGGCTGCTGTGCATGCTGGCCCAGCTGCTGCTGCTGAACCTGCGTGACGATGAGCTGCTGTGCCGCTACGCCGGCCAGCGCTTTGCGGCGGTGCTGCCGGGGGCGGACGCTGCGCAGGTGGCCGAGCGCGCTGCGCAGCTGGCGCGGGCCGTGGCGGCCTTCAGTTTTCAGCCGGCCTGCGGCCCCAGCCCGGTGCTGCAGGCACAGGTGGTCAGCGGCGCCATCGCGCCAGGGGCCGGGCCCGATGCGGCGCAGGCGCTGCTGCAAAGCCTCAATGACAGGCTGGCCGGTGGCTGAGCTGGGCTACAGCGCCTGCAGCCCCTTGCCGTCTGCCGCGCAGCAGGCGGCGCTGGTGCTGGCCCATGCCCGGCGGCGTGAGCTGGCATTGCCCGGTTCCCGTCAGCATGAGGCCGCCGCGCAGTCGGGCGCCTGCAGCCCGCAAGCCCTGCTGGCGCTGATGGCTGAGCTGGCGCGGGCCGATGGGCCGGACGCCGCCTTTGCGCTGGGTCAGCACTGGCTGCCGGGCCATGCCGGTGCGGCCAGTCATGGGCTGACGCAGGCCGGCAGCGTCGGGGAGGCGCTGACCATGCTGGTGCAGTGGCAGGGCCAGTTGTGCCCCTTGCTGGCGCCGCGCCTGGTGCTGGGCCCGGACGAGGCGGTGCTGTACTGGAGCGACGCCTGCGGCGCCCCGGCGCAGCGCAATTTCCTGGTCGACCTGCACATGAGCGCGGTGGTGGCGCTGTGCCAGTGGCTGGGCGGTCAACGCCTGCCTTGGCAGTTCTGCTTCAACCGGCCTGCCCCCAAGGACATGGCCCGCCACGAGGTCTATCTGGGCCCCAGGCTGCGCTGGAGCTGCCAGCTGGATGCGATGCTGCTGCCGCGCGCCTGCCTGGACACGCCCTGGCCGCGCGGCCATGCCGATGCCGCCGCCGCCACCCAGGCGGTGCTGCTGGGCGACGCCGCAGCCCTGGCCACGCGGCGCAGCGTGCTGGTGGTGCTGTATGACCATCTGCGCGACCAGATCCAGGCGCAGCGGGCCCCCGGGCTGGAGGGCACAGCAGCGGCCTTCGGCCTGAGTCCGGCGTCGCTCAAGCGCCTGTTGGCGCGGCATGGCACGCACTTCCAGGCCGAGCTGGATCAGGTGCGGGCGCATGTGGCGCTGCACCTGCTGCACCATGAGCAGTGCGGCAACGAGCAACTGGCGCAGTACCTGGGCTTTCATGATGCGACCAGCTTTCGGCGCTCGTTCCGCCGCTGGACGGGCTGCACGCCCAGCTTCATGCGGGCGCACCTGCTGGCGCTGCGACAGGGCTGGATCGGCCGCTGAGGCCGGGTCAGCGCTCGGCGGCGTCTTCGCGCAGCGCCTGCATCAGGGCGTCCATGTTGAGCAGGCCGTGGCGCTGGTCGGGGGTGCTGAGCACGCCTTCGCGCTTGAGGGCCGAGACCAGCCGGCTGGCGGTCTCGATGGTCATGTCGAGCATGGCGCTCATGTCTTGCCGCGAGGGCAGCCAGATGGCCTGGCCGTCGGCGAACTCGCTGAGCTTGAGCAAGAGGCGCAGCATGCGGTGCCGGGCCGGGCCGGCACACAGCTCGGTCAACCACTCGTCGGCGTCGTCCAGTGTGCGCTGCCAGCGCTTCATCATGTCGAGGCTGAGTTCAGGTCGCTCGCGGCACAGGTCCTCGAGCAGTGTCCGGGGCAGACGGCAGACCTGAACCTCGGTGCAGGCGATGGCATCGGCTGCGTAGTGCTGGCCCAGCATGGCTTCCATGCCCAGGGCGTCGCTGCGGCCGGCCAGCCTCAGGATGCGCCGCTCACCGCGTTCATTGCTGCGCTCCAGGCGGACGACGCCGGAGCGAACGGTGTAGGCCGCCGAACCCGCTTCTTCGGCGTTGTAGAGCGCTTGTCCGGGTTGCAGCCGGATGTCGGCAATGTGCACATGGATCCGGTCCAGCGCTTGTTCGTCCAAGGTGCCAAACAAGGCAAACCGGCGCACGCTGCATTCGGCACAGACCTGGGCCTGGGCATTGAACAGCCGGGGCTGCAGGGGAATGTCGGGGGATTGGTGCATACGCCGTGGAGTATGCCGCGCCCAGGGATGACCTGCTGGGACAGGGGTGGGGCGTTGAGGCTCTGACGGCGGGGTGGTGCCGTCAGGCCGGCGGAAGCGAGGTCAGCGCTTCTGGTCTGCCTTCAGCAGGCGGGCCTGGCTGCGGCGGTCGCTGCCGAAGGCAACGGTCCAGAAGGGCTCGAACTTCTGGCCTTTGTCGGACAGGGGCTCGAAACGCTGCGGGTCGCTGCGGTTCGGCGTCTGGCGGGTGTGGGCTGATTTCTGCATGTCGTGTCCGTTCACTGCTTTTCTCACAGACTGCCCAAAGCAGGCTGCGGTAAGGGGACAACGCGGGTCGATTTCAGGCGGATGACAACATCATCAAAAAAATTTACGTTCCTGCATCCAGGCAGGGAACTTTTGCCTCCGACCTTAGACTGCGCGGCATGAACATGCTGACACCCGCGCAGGCGGCAGGCCTGATCCAGAGCGGCCAGACGGTGGTTTGCGCCGGTTTTGTGGGTGCCGGCCATGCCGAGGCCGTGACCCGGGCGCTGGAAGCGCGCTTTCTGCAGACCGGCCAGCCGCGCGACTTGACCCTGTTCTATGCCGCGGGCCAGGGCGACCGGGAGAACCGGGGCGTCAACCACTTTGGCCATGCCGGCCTGGTGCAGCGCATCGTTGGCGGGCACTGGATCTCGGCGCCCAAGCTGGGCGCGCTGGTGGCGGCCAATCAGGTCGAGGCCTGGAATCTGCCTCAGGGAGTGATCACTCACTTGTTCAGAGCGATCGCGGGCGGCAAGTCGGGCGTGGTGACGCGGATCGGCCTGCACACCTTTGTCGACCCCGAGCACGATGGCGGCCGGCTGACGCCGCGCACCGCCACGTCGGCGCTGGAGCCGCGGGTGCAACGGGTGACGCTGGGTGGCGAACTGCAGCTGTTCTACCCTGGCCTGCCGGTGGATGTGGCCCTGATCCGCGCCACCAGCGCCGACGAGCACGGCAACCTCAGCACCGAGGACGAGCCCTTTCATCAAGATCTGCTGGCGATTGCCCAGGCCGCGCACAACAGTGGCGGCATCGTCATTGCACAGGTCAAGCGGGTGGTGCCGGCGGGCACGCTGAGCCCGAACGCCGTGCGGGTGCCGGGCATCCTGATCGACCATCTGGTGCTGACCGAAGACGCCGACGACCACTGGATGACCTTTGGTGAGCAGCACAACCCGGCCTACACCCAGCGGCCAGCCGATGCGCCAGCGGCCACCGCCGCAGCGCTGGACGAGCCGCTGGACGCCCGGCGCATCATCCAGCGCCGGGCCTTTCTGGAATTGCAGCGGCTGCGGCGGCCGGTGGTCAACCTGGGCGTGGGCATGCCGGCGGGCATCGGCCGGATCGCCCAGGAAGAGGGCCACAGCGACTTCACGGTGACGCTGGAGGCCGGGCCGATCGGCGGCACGCCGGCCGACAAGCTGAGCTTTGGCGCCAGCGCCTATCCCGAGGCCATCATCGACCATGCGGCGATGTTCGACTTCTACGACGGCGGCGGGCTGGACATCGCCTTTCTCGGCCTGGCCGAGTTCGACGGACTGGGCAATGTCAACGTCAGCCGCTTTGGTGACCGGATGGCGGGTGTGGGCGGCTTCATCAACATCTCGCAGAGCGCCCGGCGGGTGGTGTTCATGGGCACGCTCACCGCCGGTGGGCTGCAGGTGGCGGCCGAGGACGGCGCCCTGCGCATCGTGCAGGAGGGCCGCACGGCCAAGCTGGTGGCGCGGCTGCAGCACCTCAGCTTCAACGGCCCCTATGTGGCCAGCCTGGGCCGGGAGGTGACCTACATCACCGAGCGGGCGGTGTTTGCGCTGCGCGACGGCCAGCTGATGCTGACCGAGGTGGCGCCGGGCATCGACGTGCCCACCCAGGTGCTGGCGCTGTGCGGCTGCCCGGTGGCGGTGGCGCCCGATCTGCGGCTGATGGACGCGCGCCTGTTCCGGCCGCCTTTGATGGGGCGTGCTGAAAACCCTTAGGCCCGCTATCATGGCCGGTTGCCCTTTTCGTTTGCCATGTCATCTTCAGCCCACCAGCCTGCCGAGCTTCCGGTGTTTGCCAACCCTGTGGCCCATGCCACCACGATCTCGATCCGTGGT
>CALRVU010000084.1:0-8783 GCA_943371685.1 Bordetella parapertussis
GACGCGGGTTCGACCGACTCTGGGCCTTCAGCCCTGGGTAGCGGTCGGCCAAAGCTCTCCCGCGAAGCGTGCAAGCGCGACCTACGCCTACTGCTCAACGCACGCGACGTCTTGCAAGTGCCGCTCATCATTGGCTCCTGCGGGACAAGCGGGCGTGACTCTGGGGTTGAGTGGATGCGGCAGATCACCGAGGAGATTGCTGCGGAGGAAAGGATCAGCTTCAAGCTCGCGCTTATCTACTCCGACCAGTCCGCCGAGCGCATCAAGAAGTTCTCAAGCGAAGGCAAGCTGCGTGAGTTGTCGCCCGCGCCCGAGATCAATGACGACATCCTCGACAAGAGTCACATCGTCGCGATGATGGGAGCAGAACCTATCCAGGCTGCCCTCAAGGAAGGCGCTCAGGTCATCTTGGCCGGTCGCGCGTCTGACTCAGCGCTGTTTGCTGCGTATCCGCTAATGCACGGTGCCGACCCTGGTCTTGCCTGGCACGCAGCCAAGACGCTCGAGTGCGGTGCAGCATGTGCTGTAGTGCCAGCTGCAGACGGCATGTTTGCCGTGATCCGCGGTGACCACTACGATATCGAACCGCTGGACCCGGAGGCACGCGTAACGCCCACGGGCATCGCGGCCCACACGCTCTACGAGAACGCCAACCCGTACTTGATCACCGAGCCGTCGGGAATCATCGACACGGAGCATGCGCAATACGAAGCGATTGACAACCGCTCCGTGCGCGTGAAGGGGTCACGCTTTCGCCACGCCGACTACAGCATCAAGCTGGAAGGTGCACAACTTGTCGGCTACCAGACAGTCGTCATCGGCGGAATTCGCGACCCTCACATCATCCGTGCGCTGAGCACGATCCTGCCGCGTGCGAAGGACTATTTCAACGGCCGCATCGCTGAGCTTTTCGCAGGCAAGCTGCAGCCCAAGGACTATGACATCCACTACCGCCTCTATGGCATGGACGGCGTGCTCGGTGAATGCGAACCTTTGCGCACGACCGTGCCTCACGAGCTGGGGGTGCTGATCACGATCACTGCGCCGACGCAAGACTTGGCCACCAAGATTGCAAGCTTTGTTTCCCATGTGAGCGCGCACCTGCCGGTGCCCGCGTACGAGGGAATCATCAGCAGCATCGCCTACCCGTTTTCGCCGCCCGAGATCGAACGAGGTGCAACCTATCGGTTCAGCCTGAACCACGTCGTGCTGCCCAACGATCCCTTTGAACTCTTCAAGACCCGCTTCGTGGAGGTGAAGTCGTGACCACTCTTTTTGACTTGTGCAGCTTGATCCGCTCCAAGAACGCCGGCCCATTCGTGTTGACTTTCGACCTGATGTTCCGGGACGAAGAGAAGTACCTGCGAGTGAAGAAGGCGCAGCCGGTCGACGCGATGCTGATGGCACGTCTCTACGGCGTGGCGCCTGAAGCGATCACTGTCGTGTATCACGACAACGCAAGGGCCATCAAGGTGTCGATGCCGCGTCCGGTCTTCCAATGTGACCTGGGCGACAGCGATTGCTACGGCGGACAGCAGTACGTACCGCTCCTGAGCATTCCAGTTCCGGAGCCAGACGAACGCTGATGCCGTCACAACAAAAAATATCGGAGACAACGAAGTGCAACAGACACCATCGCCACCCACACCCGCCGAGATGTTCGATCGTCGGGACAAGTTCCACACTCGTGCCGGCCTCCTGATCGCACTTGCGATCTTTGCGCAGGAATCGGCGTGGAACTTTTATGACGCACAAGTACCTGCCGCCTTGCGACAGTACACCACCAGTGCCGCTCTCATCGGCTTGCTGATGGGCATGGACAACTTTCTTGGACTGTTCATCCAACCTTGGATCGCGCACCGTTCGGACAACACGCGTACTCGTTGGGGGCGCCGAGTTCCATATCTCGCGATCGGTGCACCGATCGCGGCCGCCTTCTACGTCTTGATCCCCTGGGCGAACTCCATGGTGACATTGGTCGCCGCGATGTTCAGCTTTGCGATGGTGGCCAATTCGTTCAAGGCAGTCACGGAATCGTTGATTCCGGACTTCCAGGCTCCTCAGCACCGCGGCAAAGCCACAGCCATTGCCAAGATCGCTGTTGCTGTGACGGTGGCGGTCAGCGCAGCGCTGAGCTTTCTGCTCATCGACAAGAGCCCGCACCTTGCCTTTGCGATTCCTGCAATGTTGCTGGTGGTTGGTATCGGAGTCGCCTGCCTCGGACTGAACGAGAAGACTTCGTACTCTGCCTACGTGGTGGCGGAGAAGCCAGAAGAGCCCCAGATGGGGTTCCGTGAGCTCCTTTCCGACATCTGGAACGACCCCGACAAGAGTCGCCTATTGCTCATCATCGGTGTGTTCGCTGCAGCGGGGACTTGGTCGGCGATGCGCTCACAACTTACTCCGTACGCGATGGAAGTCCTGCATCTCACTCGCGGCCAAGCAGGATCGGTAGCCTTCCCGGGCGGCATCGTGTTCATGCTGGTTGCCTTCCCCATGGCGTTGATCTCGGACCGCAGTCGCCGACTCGTGATCTGCAAATCCGGCGTGCTGATCTTCGTGGTCGGCTGCCTGGTGGCATTCAGTTCGACCTCGGTGCTTGTGACCACGGTCGGTGTGGCGATCTCCGCAGTGGGATATGCGGCGTTCGCAGTGAATGGGATCGTGATCATGTGGAATCTGGCACCCAGCGAACGAGTGATGGGAGCCTACACCGGCATCTACGGCATCGCGGTGGCCATTGGCTCAACCGCTATGCCGGCGGTGCTCGGACTGATGGTGGACCTGACGTCATGGCGCCAGCTCATGCTGGGCGCCGCACTGCTGGGAATGATTGGCTTCCTGCCGCTATCGCGTGTTCGGAGCGATCAGCGTCCATCATCGATGCTCAGCACGGCGGCCGTGGTAGGTCGTTAGCACGGGTGGAGCGCACCATGATGAGCACGTCGTTCGCGCTCCACTGGACCAATGGTTAAAGCTGCGCGCAAGGTGCTCCGCGTCGAAGCGTGTGGCGTTGCGGCTGTAGCCGTTGGCGGCGTCCTTCGTTGAGTCGAGGGCGACCGCAACCCCTCGCAAGGCTGCCGTGCAACGCACGACGGCTTCCCCTTGATCTCCGCTCCGACTTTGGGGAACTTGTGAGTAGCAGCGTGCTGGCCATCACGAGCACCGACGCGTGCGCCGTTGATGAAGTCACCAACCCACGAGATGCGCATGGCGCCACGCTGGGTGCCGTAAACCGTTGCAGCTTGCACCGGCCATGGCGAACGCAAGCCGACACAGAGCTTGCGCAAGGTACGGGACACGGCCTACCGCCTGGCGGTGATGCCATCGATGTCAAAGGCCGCGTCAGCATCTGAAGTAGACCAGGTTCCGAGCGCGGTCCGGTCGACCCGCGACGCGCCGACCCAAAAGAGACGAGACATGAAAACAAAGTTGGTTCAACTGGCGGCGTGCTGCGCCCTGGCCATGGGTGCGGTCTTGGGTGTCAACGCCCAACCGGTCGACGTGGACGGCGCCAAACTGCAAAAGCAAGTCGAATTGGCCGGCGTACCGATCTACCTGAACGGCGCAGGCACCCGTTACAAGGTCTTCTTCAAGACCTACGTCGTGTCGCTCTACGTCACGAAAAGGACATCGTCTGCGCAGGAGGCGATGTCACTCGACAAGCCGCATCGCCTCCAGATGACGTTTCTTACGTCGACAGGCACCAGCGGGCTTGGACACCGATTCGTCAAGAACATCCAAAAAGGCGCGCCGAAGGAACAGATGAGCAAGATGGTCCCCGGTCTGCTCGCGGTTGGGAATGGCTTTCAGGGTGTCAACAAGATCAACCCGGGTGACGCACTCACGATTGACTGGATACCTGGCAAGGGCACGATCTTCATGTTGAACGGCAAGCAGGTCGTCGACCTGATCAAGGAGCCGGAATTCAACACCGTCTTCATGCGCCAATGGCTCGGCGAGTCACCGCACGACGTGGGCATCCGAGACCAGCTCCTGGGTCTCAATGGGTAGTCCACAACCCCCTGGCATCCACTTTGCGACTTGGTCCTAGGCATCTAGAACGGCCTCCCCATGAGCCGGCTTCCTTCCGTCAGTCGCCTTGCTCTCGTTGCCGTGATGGAGTCAATTGTGCAGATGCATCGTGAGTGTAGAGGCCGCCGTTCTTGACCGAGGCTGGTTCGGTCAAAGAAGAACATTCACGGCGGGTACTGCAGAAGTCGACTTCAAGTGCCAGGGCGGTGGTGTACCCGACCTATCTCAGCTGCCGCATTGCAGCTAGCGCAAGGGAAGCCGCTGCGGTGCGCAGCAACAGATGGAGATGGTGGCCTCCAGGTTGCACAACGGACGAGCGCGATGGCCCCCAAAGTCATCGCTGCAAGAGGCGCGTGCGAAAGAAGCTCAAGCTTGCACCATCTAGGGTGGGCTTTAGCCTAAGGCAGTCCGCACACCGGGCCAGCATCTTGGGGCGACGGCTCACGATGATCTTTGGCGGGGCCAACACGGATCTCAGCAGGCAGCTCAACCCCATTTTTTGTCGCCAGCACCTCAGCCATAACGCTGACGGCGATCTCTGAAGGCGTTTTGCTGCCGATGTAGAAGCCTATCGGGCCTCGCAGGCGGGACAGCTCGGGCTCAGTCAACCCGAAGTGCTCCGCCATCCTGTCGCGGCGTGCATCATTGTTTCGACGCGAGCCGATCGCGCCGACATAGA
The DNA here is from genome assembly GCA_943371685.1 of Bordetella parapertussis. Lineage (GTDB taxonomy): Bacteria > Pseudomonadota > Gammaproteobacteria > Burkholderiales > Burkholderiaceae_C > Ideonella > Ideonella parapertussis_A. Next base: position 4,715 of record CALRVU010000084.1, read on the forward strand.
ACGCCTCCGTCTGAAGGGCTTCGAGGAGTGCCAAGTCGTCAAGCTTTGGGTCATGCGTGAGCGCAATGACGCAGGTACGCCGGTCGGCCTTCATGGCGACCACAACATCGTCCGGCATACTCGTGGTCAGACTCACGCCAGAGACTGAATCGCCCCGGGGCGATTCAGAAGGCCAGTCGCAACAACTAGCGCCCGTCAGTCGCAGAACTGTGGCGCGAGTCGCAATTACTCTGGCGCCCTACGAATGAGCCGACAAGGTCAAGCGTCGATGTTCGCCGCCCTCAGCGCATTCGTCTCGATGAAGTCGCGCCGCGGTTCCACCTCGTCGCCCATGAGCATGGTGAAGACCTTGTCCGCCTCGATGGCGTCTTCGATCTGCACGCGCAGCAGGCGGCGGACGGTGGGGTCCATGGTGGTTTCCCAGAGCTGGCTGGGGTTCATCTCGCCCAGGCCCTTGTAGCGCTGGCGTGCCACGGCGCCTTCGGCCTGGGTCATCAGCCAGGCCATGGCCTGACGGAAATCGCCGGCCTTGCTTTCCTTCTGGCGCTCGCCCTCGCCGCGCTTGACCACGGCATCGTCGGCCAGCAGGCCCTTGAAGGTGAGGCCGGCGGTGGCCAGGGCTTCGTAGTCAGCGCCGTGCAGAAAGTCGGGGCTGATGATGCTGCTCTTGATGTTGCCGTGCTGGCGGCGGCTGATGCGCAGCAGGTGCTTGTCGGTGCGCTCGTCAAACACGGCGACCACTTCGGCGTCGTGCAGGGCGGCTTTCAGGGCGCTGGCGCTGGTCTCGGCCTGGGCCAGGTCGTCCAGGTTCAGGGTCAGGCCGTCGCTGATGGCGCGCAGGGCTTCCACGTCCATCCAGGCCGACAGGCGGTTGATGACGTTGGTGGCCAGCACATAGGCGCGGGCCAGCTCGTTGAGCTGATCGCCGGCAATGGCCGGGCGGCCGGCGCCGGGCTCGACGATGGCGGAGTCCAGTGCCACCTTGAGCAGGTAGGCGTCCAGCTCGGTGCCGTCCTTCAGGTATTGCTCGTGCTTGCCTTGCTTGACCTTGTAGAGCGGCGGCTGGGCAATGTAGATGTGGCCGCGCTCGACCAGCTCGGGCATCTGCCGGAACAGGAAGGTGAGCAGCAGGGTGCGGATGTGGGCGCCGTCGACGTCCGCGTCAGTCATGATGATGATGCGGTGGTAGCGCAGCTTGTCGGGGTTGAAGTCGTCGCCCCCCATGCCCTTGCCGATGCCGGTGCCCAGGGCGGTGATCAGGGTCAGGATCTCCTGGCTGGCCAGCAGCTTTTCGTAGCGGGCCTTCTCCACGTTCAGGATCTTGCCGCGCAGGGGCAGGATGGCCTGGAACTTCCGGTCGCGGCCTTGCTTGGCCGAGCCGCCTGCGGAGTCACCCTCGACGATGTAGATCTCGCAGAGCGCCGGGTCTTTTTCCTGGCAGTCGGCCAGCTTGCCGGGCAAGCCCATGCCGTCGAGCACGCCCTTGCGGCGGGTCATCTCACGGGCCTTGCGGGCGGCGTCGCGGGCGCGGGCGGCGTCGACGATCTTGCTGCAGATGGTCTTGGCGTCGGTCGGGTTCTCGAGCAGCCAGTCGGTCAGCAGGCGGCTGACGATGTCTTCGACCGGGGCGCGCACTTCAGAGCTGACCAGCTTGTCCTTGGTCTGGCTGCTGAACTTGGGCTCGGGCACTTTGACGCTGACCACGCAGGCCAGGCCTTCGCGCATGTCGTCGCCGGTGATGTCGACCTTGGCCTTCTTGGCGATCTCGTTGTCTTCGATGTACTTGTTGATCACCCGGGTCATCGCGGCGCGCAGGCCGGTCAGGTGGGTGCCGCCGTCACGCTGGGGGATGTTGTTGGTGAAGCAGAGCACGCTCTCGTTGTAGCTCTCGTTCCACTGCATGGCCACTTCAACACCGACGTTGGTGTTGTTGTCGCTCATCTTGTCGCCGCGAGCATGGAAGATGTTGCCGTGCAGCGTCTTCTTGCCCTTGTTGACGAACTCGACAAAGCCTTTGACGCCGCCGGCGTAGGCAAAGTTGTCTTCCTTGTTGTTGCGCTCGTCGACCAGCCGGATCTTGACGCCGTTGTTCAGGAAGCTCAGCTCGCGCAGGCGCTTGGCCAGCACGTCGTAATGGAAGTCGATGTTGCTGAAGATGGTTTCGTCGGGCAAGAAGTGCACTTCGGTGCCGCGCTTGTCCGTCTCGCCGATGATCTTCAGCGGGCTGACCTCAAAACCGTCGCGCATCTCCAGCAGGCGGTCTTGCGGAATGCCCTGGCGGAACTCCATGAAGTGGGCCTTGCCGTCGCGCCGCACCACCAGGCGCAGCCACTTGGACAGGCCGTTGACGCAGGACACGCCCACGCCGTGCAGGCCGCCCGACACCTTGTAGCTGTTCTGGTTGAACTTGCCACCGGCGTGCAGCTCGGTCAGGGCGATCTCGGCCGCGCTGCGCTTGGGCTCGTGCTTGTCGTCCATCTTCACCCCGGTCGGGATGCCGCGGCCGTTGTCGGTGACGCTGATGGAGTTGTCGGTGTGGATGGTGACGGTGATGTCGTCGCAGTGGCCGGCCAGGGCTTCGTCGATGGAGTTGTCGACCACCTCGAACACCAGGTGGTGCAGGCCGGTGCCGTCAGACGTGTCACCGATGTACATGCCGGGGCGCTTGCGCACGGCTTCCAGGCCTTCCAGGATCTGGATGCTGCCTTCGCCATAGGCGGCCGAGGCCTCCGAGCCGGTGGAGACCGCTTGGCCTGACTCTGACGGCAACTCGCGCCGTGTGACGCCGTCCGCGCCGGGCTGGTCTTCTGGGCTGTTGTTTTGCGTGTCGGTCATGGCATTGGAAATGAAGAGGGCCGATTCATCGGCCCGGGCCACCATCTGGCTGGAGCCCCCGCTTGGCGGGGGGCAGGGGGTGCGAAACGTTCACCGCGCAGCGGATATGAGGCCGCCTGCGGGTGGCCTCATATCCGCATGGGCATGACGACGTACTTGAAGCCTTCTTGCTCGGGCACGGTGATCAGGGCGGCCGAGCTGCCGTCGTGCATCTCCAGCTTGACCATCTCCTGGCCGATGTTGCTCAGGGCATCCATCAGGTAGGTGACGTTGAAACCGATCTCGATGGCCGGGCCGTCGTAGTCGATCTCGATTTCTTCCTTGGCTTCTTCCTGTTCGGCGTTGCTGGACGCGATCTTGAGCGCGCCCGGCTCGATGTTCAGGCGCACGCCCTTGAACTTCTCGCTGGTCAGGATGGCGGCGCGCTGCAGGCTCGACAGCAGGGGCGCGCGGCCCAGGGTGATGATGTTCTTGTGGTTCTTGGGGATGACGCGGTTGTAGTCGGGGTACTTGCCCTCGACCAGCTTGGTCACGAACTCCATGCCCGAGAAACTGAACTTGGCCTGGTTGCCGGCAAAGCGCATTTCGATCAGGTCGGCGGCTTCGTCGCCCTCGGCCGTCTTGCCCGAGGCCTTGTCGTCCTTCAAGAGGCGCATCAGCTCCAGCACGGTCTTGCGCGGCAGGATGACCTCTTGCTTGGGGATGTCGGCCTCGAGCTGGGCCTGGGCCAGGGCTAGGCGGCTGCCGTCGGTGGCCACCAGGGTCAGGGTCTTGCCCTCGGCCACGAACAGGATGCCATTGAGGTAGTAGCGGATGTCGTGCACTGCCATCGCGAAGTGCACCTGGTCGATCAGGCTCTTGAGGGTCTTCTGCGGCACGCTGAATGCGGGTCCGAAGTCCACCATGTCATTGACCAGCGGAAAGTCCTCGGGCGGCAGGGTCTGCAGGGTGAAGCGGCTCTTGCCGCCTTGCAGCGTCAGCTTGCTGCCGTTGGCGGTCAGGCTCACCACCTGATCGGCCGGCAGCGTGCGCAGGATGTCGATCAGCTTGCGCGCACCCACCGTGGTGCTGAAGTTGCCCTCGTCACCGCCCAGCGTGGCGGTGGTGCGGACCTGGATCTCCAGGTCGCTGGTGGTGAACTCGATGCTGCCACCCGTCTTGCGCATCAGCACATTGGCCAGAACGGGCAGCGTGTGCCGCCGCTCGACGATGCCCGCCACCGATTGCAAAGCAC
>CALRVU010000085.1:0-8724 GCA_943371685.1 Bordetella parapertussis
TGGACTGAAGTCCGCGCCGGCTGTCGCCGGTCAACATTCTCCCCTCAGGTCAGCCGGCCCAGCATCTGCAGGCTGTGGCCGCGCGATCGCCAGGCCGTGGCCGCCACCCAGGCGCTGCCGGTCAGCAGGCACAAGCCTGCCCAGCCGCCGAGCCAGCCCTGCTCCCAAGGCGTCAGGCCCAGCTGCATCCACGCCAGCAGCGCCCATGCCGGTGCGGCCAGCCCCAGACCCACCCAGGCCAGTTGCGCCGTGGTGGCCCCCAGCAGCCAGCGGCTGGCGGCCCATTCGCCTCGGCCCAGCGCGATGCGCAGCGCAAACTCCTGCTGCAGCAGCGGCTGCAAACCCTGCAGATAGACCAGCACCGCGCCCCAGGCCGCCATCAGTGCAGCGGGCAGGGCCCAGCGATTCCAGCGGCCCACCGTCTCACCGGCCTCAGCCTGGGCGCTGCGATTGGCTGAAAGGCTGCGGCAGCGCAGCAATGCCTGTTGGTGGGCGTCTGCTTGCGCATCGTCGCAGGGCGAGACGCCGGCCAGCAGCAGGGTCTCGGCCTGCTGGTGCCAGCGCGTACCGGCCACCATCGGTGCGACCGCCAGCGGCAGCACCAGCACGGCCTGGTCCACCTCGGCGTTCAAGGACAGCCAGCCCGGCGGCACCGGCGCCACGCGGCAGCGCAAGCGCTGGTTGATTACCCATTCGGGGCCGGCCGGCGGGCGCGGGCCGATCCAGCTGCAAGGCGTGGCGCCGCTGGCATCGCGCTCGGCCAGGCCCGTGGCGGCGCTGGCAAAGGCCAGGCTGCGGTATTCGGCTGCGCTTTGATCCGGCGCTCGCACCGCGCTGGTGGTGCCGTGCAGCCACAGCAGGGCGCGCTGTTCGGCCAGGCCTTGCAGCGCGGGTCCGTCATGCAACCAGCGGCGGCGGCCCAGCTCGGCCTGACCCACCGGCGCCCAGCCCACGCGCCAGCCCGGCTCGCCCATGAAGCGGCTGGCCTCGGCCTGCCGGGCCAGCAGGGCGCGGGTGCTGTGCAGGTTCCAACCCAGCACGGCCAGCACGCCCAGCAGCCCCAGGCACAGCGCGGCCAAGCGCAGAGGCACCAGCGTGGCTCGGCGCCAGGCGTGGTTCAGCGGGCGCCACAGGCCGCCCAGCCATTGACCCACGCCCCGCGCCACGCGGGCTTCAGGCATCGGCCGGTTCGCTGGCGGCCAGCTCAGCCACCGCCGGGTTGCCGCTGTCATGCACCAGCCGGCCGGCCTGCAGGGCCAGGCGGCGGGGCAGGGCAGCGGCCACCTCGCTGCTGTGGGTCACCACCACCAGTGCGCAGCCCTCGGTGCACAAGTCGCGCAGCAGGCTCAGCACGGCCTGGGTGTTCTCCGGGTCCAGCGCGCCGGTGGGCTCGTCGGCCAGGATCAGCCGCGGCTGGCGCAGCAGCGCCCGGGCAATGGCCGCGCGCTGGGCCTGGCCGCCTGACACCTCGTGCGGCCGCCGGTCGCGCTGCTCATGCAGGCCCACCTTGGCCAGCAGTTGCTGGGCCCGGTCACGCCAGTGGGCTTGCTCGCCGCGCAGGTGGTCCACGCCCAGCAGCACGTTCTCTTGCAGGCTCAGGTGCGGCAGCAGGCAGAACTGCTGGAACACGAAGCCCAGCGTCTCGGCCCGGTAGCGGGCCAGCGCGGCCGCATTCATCTGGCCCAGTGCGTGGTTGTCCACCCGGCACTGGCCGCTGGTGGGTGGCATGAAGCCGCCCAGCAAACCCAGCAGAGTGGATTTGCCGCTGCCGCTGGGCCCGGTCACCGCCACGGCGTCACCGGCCTTCAGGCTGAAGCTCACGTCCTGCAGCGCAGCCACGCTGCGGCCGCCGCTGCGGTAGGTCAGGCCCAGGCCCTCGGCCTGGAGCAAATGGGGTTGGTTCATGATGGGGTCAGGGGGTTTTGAGCTGCACGCTGGCATTGCCGTGCATGCCGGCCAGCACCGGCGCGTCGGCCGGGCGGTCAAAGTCGCCCCAGAAGGGCAGGTTGGACGAGCCGGAATCGTTCTGGATGGCCGGCGCAATGCGGGTCACGGTCAGCGCGATCTCCTGCTGGCGCAGTCCGTCCAGCACCAGGGTCATGGGCTGGCCGGTGCGCAACTGGCTGGCGTCGGCCTCGCGGGCGGCGCACTCGGCACGCAGCTTGTCGGGGTCGCCCAGCTCAAACAGCACATCGCTGCCATTGAAGCCCGACACCCCCGGTGCCACCACCATGCCCACCTCGGCATTGCGGGCCATCACCACGCCGCGCATGGGGCTGCGGATCTCGGCCTGTCGCAGCACCCGCTCCAGGTTGCGCACCTGAAGCTGCAGGTCGGCCAGGCTCAGCTCGGTCAGGCGCAGCTCGGCCCGCTTCTCTCGCAGGGCCAGCGCCTCTTTGGGCAGCACCTCGGGCGACTGGCCCTGGTAAAGCGGCTGCATCGCCTGCCAATGGGCCTCGGCCTGGCGGATCTGCACTGTCAGCAGCTCGATCCGGGCCTGGCTCTGCAGCAGCGACAACTGCATGCGCTCCAGCGTCAGTCGCTGCTCCTGGGTGTCGATGCGGGCCAGCAACTGGCCCGGCTCCACCGCCTGGCCCTGCAGCGCCTCCACCGTGGCGATGCGCCCGCCCAGCTCAGCCTTGAGCTTGACAGTGCGCTGGCTCTGCACCATGCACTGGGCCTTGATCTGGCCGGGCGTGCTCCAGCGTGGCAGGGCCGCCGCAGAGCCTGCCGCAGCGGCGGTGCGCACCGGCACGGCCTGGCCGGCGCCGTCATCGCAAGCTGCCAGCACGGTGCAGGCCATGGCCAGCGCGGCAGCGCCCAGCCGCAGCGGGTGCGGGTGCGGGTGCGGGTGCGGGGTGTGAGTCATCCTGTTCCCTCTTGGTCGCATCAACGCGCCCCTTGATTGAGCACCTGCAACGGTGCCTCGCGCATCGCCCAGAGCAGCGCCAGGCTCAGCAAGACCACGGCGCAGACGGCCACCATCAGCAGCTGCCCCGCCTGCGCCGCTGCCTGGCCCCAGGGCGCTCGCCAGACCCAGAGTGCCAGCGGCAGGGCCAACATCGTTCCGACCAAGCTGCCGCCCAGAATTGCGTTGGCATAGGGCCCGCCGACCCGGCGCCAGGCCACCGCCGGCGGCTGGCCCAGCGCCCGGCGCAGTGCGAGCTCGCGCCGCAGCGCGCCCCAGCGCATCAGCAGCAGGGTCAGCAACAGCAGCAAGCCGGCCAGCCAGCTGATCCAGCCCAGCCGTCGCTGCCATTGGCCCAATTGGTCGCCATTGACGGCCTGGATCACCTGATCGGCAAAGCTGTGCACCTGCAGCTTGATCGACGGTTGCGCCTGCTCGGCCTCATGGGCCAGAAAGTGCTGAACCCGGGCGAGGGTGGCTTTGGCGTCGGCCTCGGGGGCGATGCTGAGCCAGAGTTGGGGTCGAGCGAACGCCGACTTGCCTTGCAGCTCAGGGTGTTCGGTGCTGATGAAGACGGCGTCCTCGAAGGCCGCCACGCCCTTGGGCAGCGTCATGTCCAGTGGGCAGATCGGCGAGTCGTACTCCCAGTTGTAGGGGGCGGGCAGGTTTCTGGCCTTTTGCTGCGCTTCGATGCCCGCGATCATGCGTCTGGTGTCCGAATCCGGCATCCAGTGCACCGGCTGTTCGGCTGACCAGCCCAGGCTCTGCGCCCACCTTCGTTCGACCACCAGGCAGTCTTTCTGCAGTGCTGCATCGGCTTCTGCCGGACCCAGACCATGCGCCTGCAGAAATCCAGCAGGCACGATGTGCAGCTTGATGGGCACCGCCGCTGTATTGCCCTGCTGGGCTTCTCTGTCGTCGTCGCGGTACTCATGCATGCTGCTGATGCCGGGCAACTGGCTCAGCGCATCGGCCGACTTGAGCGACATCAGAAACTGGTCGATCCGGCCTGCGGGCGGCGAGCCGTCCTTGCTGACGAACTCGAAGGCGCCGCTGCGCACACCGCTGACCAGCAGCGCGCGCTCCAGGTCGAACGCTGCCAACTGGGCTTGGGCTTGCGCAACCTTGCCCGCCAGGAATCCCGAGCCCGCCAGCAAGCCAAACGAAAAGAGCGCCGTCAACACGGCGACGGCGGATGGGCGGAAACGGGTGCGGGGGGGCGGCGCTGAGGCGTCCGCATCGGGGGTCGCGGGAAGCAGGGGCATGAATCAGGACAAAGACGCGTAGGGCTGCGACCGGACTGCAAGGACGCGCGAAGTGGCCCGCAGACGGGCGCGCCGGATGCTAGCAAGAACCGTGTCCTCGGCACCTGTAAGCAAACGAAAACGCGGACTGTGCAGGCCCTGTCCGGTTGGCGCCGGCCAACTGACAATGTGGGCTCTACATTGGCCTCGATCCCCACATGCCCAGTCTGCATTCCATGCGCTTGTCTGCCCTTTCAGTGAGTCTGGTCGCCGTGCTGAGCCTTGCGGCTTGCAGCGAAGCCACCAACGGCACTGGTCTGATCAGCCAGAAGATCGGTGCGCTGGCGCATGAGCCCGGCAACCGGGAGGTGCATCTCGCCAAGTTGACGAGCTTCGGGTGGGACCGGTTCTATGTCATCCGGTCGGGCGCCAGCCGCGAGGAGGTGTGCGAGTTCATCGGCGCCAATCGCAAGCACTGTGGCCGCATCATCCGCTACACAACCGTGCCACCGGATTCCGTTGCCCTGGTGTTTGCCTTGGGTGATCAGCTGACGCACACCGAGCTGCACGCCCTGGCCAACGGACAGTTCGAGCTCACGCCCGGCACCCAGGCGACGCCCCGCGAGGAGGCGGTGTTCGTCATCCATCGCAGCTCGGCCGGTGCCGGCGCCGATCGAATCTCGCTCGAATTGAAGCGCTAGGAGCCTGTCGGGCTTTGGGCGTACCCCGCGTTCGAGCGCATTGGGGCTGGATGCAAGGCGCCCGGCGCAAGCCGGACTCCCCGTCCGGCGAGCACGGGCAACGCCGCAGACGGCCCCAATGCGCTCGAACCCTTCGGGCTGGGGCGATTCAGGCCGTCATCCTGCGTTGCCGGTGCCTTGTGGGGGCCCGCCACACGGCGTCACCGCCGCCTTGTCTGCCAGCCTGACTCGCCCCAGCGCGGGGTACGCCCAAAGCCCGACAGGCTCCTAGCCGGTCGAACCCATATTGGCTTTCCGATCATTGGCATTTTGCTAATATCTATGTCATGCCAAAACAGTCCCGGGCTTTGACTGAGCTGCCGCCAGCCGTGCGCGCCCTGATGCGTGAGCTGGGGGTCAATCTGTCGATTGCCCGCAAGCGGCGCAAGGAGTCGCTGCGGGTCTGGGCCGGGCGCATCGGTGTGTCGGAGCCCACTTTGGCGCGCATGGAGCAGGGCGATCCCGGGGTGGCCTTCGGGACCTATGCCACCGCCCTGTGGATGATCGGCCGAGCTCAGGCCATTCCAGATCTGGCAGCGCCGCAGCTGGACTTGGGGGCCTTGGAGAACGAGGTGCGGCGGGCCCAGGCTCGGGCGGTTCGTTCGCCCGTTTCCATTGAGGCGCGGCTCCAGCCCGGGCCTGCGAGGCCCGAGGGGCCGGTGTGATGGCGGCACCAGACGCCAGCGGCTATAAGCCCGTTGATACGCTCTACCTCTGGTGGCTTGCCGACCCCCTGCGGCCGATCTTGATCGGTGAGCTGAACACCGTGCGGGCGATGCGTGGTGTGTCGCTGCGCTATGCCCCCAGCTGGCGCACGGCGGGTTTCCCCCTCAGCGAGGATTTGCCTCTGCTGGACGCAGAGTTCTTGCCCGCTGGCAAGGACATGGCCGCCGGTGCGGTGGACGATGCCCGACCCGACCGCTGGGGCGAGCGTGTCATCCGCGTGCTCGACAAACCGCCGCGCCTGTCCTTGATGGAGTATCTGTACTTCGCCGGGGACGAGCGCTTTGGAGCGCTGGGAGTGTCGATCTCCCCGTTGCAATGCCTGCCGCGCGGGCTCGGCCCGCTGCCGGAGCTGGCCGATGTGGCCCAGCTTGATGTGCTGGTCAAGATGGTGACCGCCGGTGAGCCTGTGCCGGCAGCGCAGCACCGACTGATCGCACCTGGTGCCACCATGGGGGGCGCGCGGCCCAAGGCCCTGCTCCACATGGCCGGAGCCCAATGGGTTCTGAAGTTCTCGGAGCCCGGTGACGCCACCGACACGCCGCTGGTGGAGCATGCGGCGATGACGCTGGCCGCACAGGCCGGCATTCGTGTGGCAGCGACACGACCCATCGCCTTGGCGCAAGGCCATGCGGTGGCCGTGCAGCGCTTTGACCGTCATGGCGACGGGACGCGCGGCAAGCGCCGACATGCACTGTCGGCGCAGGTCGCGCTCAGGGCGGCTGGTGAGGATCCGGGCTACCCGGCGCTGGCCCAGTTGCTGCGCCGCCGTGGCGTGGCCGAATCGTCGCAAGCGCGTGCGCAGATGGCCGAACTGTTCCGACGCATGGTGTTCAACATCCTGATCGACAACACCGACGACCACGAGAAGAACCATGTCCTGCTGATGACCGATCGCGGGGAGTACGAGTTGTCGCCCGCTTTCGACGTGTTGCCGTCTGGCCAGGCGCTGGGCTACCAGCAGATGCGGGTGGGGATCGCCATGGCCGACTCGACGATCGCCAACGCGCTGTCGGAGCACAACCTGTTTGGGCTCCGGCGTGCCGAGGCCGAATCCCAGGCTCGACAGGTGGCCGGGGTGGTGGCCGGCTGGAAGGCGCATTTCGCCGCCGTTGGCGTGCCTGCGGCCCAGATCGAATCGCTGGCCCAGCAGCTGGATCGACCCTTCCTGGCAGACCAGCGGCAGGCCTGGGGCTACGCGGCCTGAGCCGCCGCCCCGTCAGACCTGCATGTTCATGATGTCGGTATAGGCCTGCACCAGCCGGTTGCGCACCGACAGGGTGGCCTGAAAGCCGATCTGCGACTTCTGCATCGCGATCATGGTGTCCTCCAGGCTGACCGATGGGTTGTCCAGTTGCAGCTCGCGCTGCATCTGGGTGGATTTGAGCTGCGCGTCGCTGACCGACTTGACCGCGTCGGCCATGGCGGTCTGGAAATCGCCCTTGGCGACCGGGCGCGCGCGGGCCAGCGGCGTGCCGTCCTGAGCCAGGCCGGCCCGGGCCACGGCCGAGGCAAAGTCGAAGGGTTTGAGTTTCAGGTCCATGTTCATCCTCCGCAAAGATCGGGGATCCACGGTCGCAATCCTAGGCGGCCAGGGGTGCGCACGATGGTGGGAACTGCCGGGCAATCCTCGCTTTGATCCCGCCATGACGGGCAGGGGCACTGACGAACAATCCGATCAAGGCCTGTTTCGGGCCAACCTTTGTTCGCCGACGCCCCATGGATCAAGCAGTAGCTCCTCTTGTGATTGATGCGCCACCCGCCCCGCAAGGCGTGGGGGCCAAGCTGATGGCCCTGCCGGCGGCCACCCGCATGAAGCTGGGCATGGCCGTGGCGGCCGTGCTGGCCGTGGTGGTGGCCATGATGCTGTGGGCCAACCAGGGCGACTGGCGCGTGCTCTACAGCAACCTGCCCGACAAGGAGGCTGGCGCCATCCTGGCCCAGCTCCAGCAGATGAACGTGCCCTACCGCCACAGCGAAGGTGGCAGCGCCATCATGGTGCCGGCCGACCGGGTCTATGACTTGAAGATGAAGCTGGCTGCCGCCGGCCTGCCCAAAGCCACGGTGGCGGGCAATGAGCTGCTGGACAACGCCCGCTTTGGCCAGACCGACCGCCAGGAACGCCTGAACATGCAGCGCGCGCTGGAAGGCGAACTGGTGCGCACCATCACCAAGCTCGACGGCGTGGAGGAGGCCCGGGTGCACCTGGCCCTGCCGAACCAGAATGGGTTCTTTCGGGAGCAGCAAAAGCCCAGCGCCAGCGTGATGCTGACCCTGCACCCTGGCCGCACGCTCGACCGCGGCCAGGCCGCCGCCATCGTGCACCTGGTGTCGTCCAGCGTGCCCGACCTGTCGGCCAAGGCGGTGAGCGTGCTGGACCAGCGCGGCTCGCTGCTGTCGGGCCCGGGCGAGGACAGCAGCCGCAGCCTGGACGAGCAGCAGCTGCAGTACGTGCAGCAGATCGAGGCCAACTACCTGAAGCGGGTGCAGGAGCTGCTGGAGCCGGTGGTGGGCCGCGACAACCTGCGTGCCACCGTCACCGCCGACATCGACTTCACTCAGAGCGAAGCCACCTCCGAGCAATATCGCCCCAACCAGGGCGACCAGCCGGCCGCCGTGCGCAGCGCGCAGACCACCGAATCGACCAACCAGGGCAGCAACACGCCCACCGGCGTGCCCGGCGCGGCCACCAATCAGCCGCCGGTGCCAGCCACCGCACCGATCAATGGCGCATCGGCGCCGCTGCAGCCGGCCCTGGGCGGCGCAGCGGGTGGCGGCTCCAAGCGCGAGGCGGTCACCAATTACGAGGTCGACAAGACGGTGAAGGTGACGCGCAATGCCACCGGCACGGTCAAGCGGCTGAACGCGGCCGTGGTCGTCAACCACCGCACGGCCACCGATGCCAAGGGCAAGACCAGCACCCAGCCGCTGCCGCCTGAGGAGCTGGAGAAGCTGACCGCCCTGGTGCAGGAGGCCGTGGGCTTCAACCAGCAGCGCGGCGACTCGGTCAAGGTCATCAATGCGCCGTTCAAGCCAGTCACCGAGGTGCTGGGCGAGGAGCTGCCGCTGTGGAAGCAAGCCTGGCTGCTGGACCTGTTGCGGGCCTCGG
>CALRVU010000086.1:0-8720 GCA_943371685.1 Bordetella parapertussis
GCCGGCTCGGCAGGTATAGTCGGAAACGAGGTTTCGCTGGGCAGCTTGTTTTGGGGTAAACCCGTCAAGTATAGCCGATGCAGCCTTCATGCCCCCCTACTCCGTGGGTGCAGAAGGGCTGTCCCGTGCATTTCAGTCCGCCCACGGAACTAGAATGCGGCGGCGGTGTCAAACCACCCTTGAAGCGAAGCCCACCCCGTGCATCGCCTGCCTGTTACCTGATTCCTGAAATGGAGGTTCCATGAACGAAACCTTGCACTCGCTCTCCGGCCTGAACGGCACCAACAGCCTGCAGGCACAGCGCAATCGCGTGCTGCGCAATACCTATTTGCTGCTCGCGCTTTCCATGGTGCCCACCGTGCTGGGAGCCTGGGTGGGTGTGGCCACGGGCATCGCTTCGGCCATGGGCCCCGGCATCAGTCTCGTCGTGTTCATGGTCGGTGCGTTCGGCTTCATGTACGCGATCGAGAAGACCAAGGAATCTGCCACCGGTGTCGCTGTCCTGCTGGCTTTCACCTTCTTCATGGGCTTGATGCTGGCACGCCTGCTGTCGGTGATCCTGGGCTTCAAGAACGGCCCTTCGCTGATCATGACGGCTTTCGGTGGCACGGCCCTCGTGTTTGCCGGCATGGCCACCCTGGCCAGCGTGATCAAACGCGACCTGTCGGGCATGGGCAAGTTCCTCACCATCGGTGCGCTGCTGATCCTGGCTGCCGGCCTGATCAACTTCTTCGTCCAGTCCAGTGCCCTGTTCCTGACCCTGTCGGTGCTTTGCATCGGCCTGTTCTCGGCCTTCATGGTCTATGACATCAAGCGGGTGATTGACGGCGGCGAGACCAACTACATCAGCGCCACGCTGGCCATCTACCTGGACATCTACAACGTGTTCCAGAGCCTGCTCAGCCTGCTGGGCATCTTCGGCGGAGAGCGTGACTGACCTGTCATGCCGATCGGCCGCAAGCCGGCCAGATCACGTCCACATCAGGGGCTCAGTCGAGCCCCTTTTTCATGCTGGGCTCGAACCATGCGATTGCACGACTGGAATCATTCACTCGACCGACTGCCGGAAAGTTGCGATGCCCTGGTGATCGGCGCTGGACCTGCCGGCAGCGCCTGCGCCAAGTTGCTGGCCGACGCCGGGTGGAGTGTGGTGCTGGCCGATCAACACCACTTTCCGCGTGAGAAAGTCTGCGGCGACGGTCTGGTTCCCGACACGCTCGCGGCACTCGACCGACTTCGCCTGCGCGAGACCGTGCTCGCTGAGGCCCGAGTCACATCGCTCGCGCGCTGCGTGGCCCCCAGTGGCCAGTGGATCGACGTGCCGGGCGACATGGCCGTCCTGCCGCGACTGCAGCTCGACGCCCTGATTTGTGAGGCGGCCATCAGCGCCGGAGCACAGATGCACGCCCCAGCACGGTTCGTGCGGCCGCTGCGCGACAGCAACGAGCGTGTGATCGGCGCGCACCTGTCCGACGGCCAGCAAGGCCGTGACATCCGGACCCGTTGGCTGGTGCTGGCAACCGGAGCCACGCCGGCGGCCTTGCTCGCCGCCGGCATGTGCGAACGTCGCACGCCCAGTGCGATGGCATTGCGGGCTTTCGTCCGCCACCCGACGCTCGCTCAGAAGATCGATGGCCTGCGCTTCGTCTGGCACCCCCGCATCCAGGGCGGCTACGGCTGGATATTCCCCGGGCCGGACGATGTCTTCAACATCGGCATCGGCATCCTGGACAGCCATGTGCATCTGAGCAGCGAGGACCGGTCCAGCCGAAAGTCCCGCAACCTCAGGACCTTGTTCGACGAGTTTCTGGCCATCGATCCCCTGGCGGCTCAACTGATGCGCGAAGGTGAGTCGCTCGGCGAGCTCAAGGGTGCGCCGCTGCGTTGTGACCTGAACGGCAGCCGCTGGTCCGCGCCAGGCATTCTGGTGGCGGGCGAGGCGGCCGGGACCACCTACGCCTTCACCGGGGAAGGCATCGGCAAGGCCATGGAGTCCGGCATGGCCGCCGCCGACAGCCTGATCGCCTTCGCGCAGGAAGCCCCCAGCCCACAGCGTGACGCGCGAGTCATCGAGGACTACGGCCAACGCATGCAGGCGCTGCGACCCCGCTTTGAGCTCTACCGCAAGGCCGCCAGCCTGAACCGCTATCCCTGGATGATCGAGTTGGTGGTCTGGCGCGCGCGCCACAGCCGGCGCCTGGTCAGCCGCCTCAGCGACGTGCTCAATGAGCGACGCATGCCGGGCAGTCTGTTTTCATGGCGCGGCATGAAGCGGCTGATCCTGGGCTGAGATCTCCTCAGGGATCAAGGCCGCTCGAACACCGCCATGCTTTCGACGTGCGCAGTGTGCGGGAACATGTTGACGGCACCCGCCGCCACACAACGGTAGCCAGCCACATGCACCAGCAGGCCGGCGTCGCGCGCCAGCGTGGCCGGGTTGCAACTCACGTAGACGATACGCTGCGGCGGCGTCCAGCCCTCGCGAGGCGTCTCGCACAGATCGGCAAGCGCCTTGACCAGTGCAAACGCACCTTCGCGCGGCGGATCCACCAGCCACTTGTCGGACACACCAAAGCTGACGAGGTCATCGGGCGTGATCTCGAACAGGTTTCGGGCATCGAAACCGGTGCGATCGGACAGCCCGTTGAGCGCCGCATTCTGGCGAGAGCGAGCCACCAGCGTCTCGCTGCCCTCCACGCCCAGCACCTCACGCGCCTGGGTGGCAATCGGCAGCGTGAAATTGCCCAGTCCACAGAACCAGTCGATCACCCGATCGGTGCTTGCCGCCGCCAGCAAGCGCAAGGCACGCCCGACCAGCACGGTGTTGATCTGGTGATTGACCTGCGTGAAATCGGTGGGCTTGAAGGGCATGCGCAGGCCGAACTCCGGCAAGGTATAGGCCAACTCCGGTCCATCCTCATCAAGCAGATGAACCGTGTCCGGCCCCTTGGGCTGCAACCACCATTGCACACCATGCACCGCGGCGAACTCGCGCAGCAGTTGCAGATCGCCTGATGACAAGGGCTCCAGGTGGCGCAACACCAGCGCCACCACCGTGTCTCCGATGGCCAGTTCGATCTGCGGCAGGCGGTCACGCGCCTGCATGCTGCCGATCAGCGCACGCAAGGGCATCAGCATGGCGCTGACATGGCGCGGCAAAACATCGCATCGCTGCATGTCAGCGACATAGCGCGACTTGCGCTCGTGAAAACCCACCAGCACGGTGCCCTTGCGCTCGACATGGCGCACCGACAACCGTGCACGGAACCGGTAACCCCAGGCCGGCCCCTCGATCGGACGCAACATGCGCTCAGCGCGCACCTTGCCCAGATGCGACAAGTTGTCCTCCAGAACCCGCTGCTTGACCGCGACCTGGCTGGCTGGATCCAGATGCTGCATCTTGCAGCCGCCACAGGCTCCACCATGCAGACCGAAGTGAGGGCAACCCGGCCGCACCCGCTGGGCGCTCTCGTGGCGCATGGCCACCATCGTGGCCTGCTCCCACTGGTTCTTGCGCTTGCCAACCTCGACCAGCACCTCCTCACCCGGCAGCGCCCCTTCAATGAACACCACCTTGCCCTCGCTGTTGCGGGCCACGCCTTGGGCATCCATGTCGAGTGACTCGACTTTCAGCCATTCATCCTTCTGTGTCATAACGCGTATTCGTCCGGACGCTTGAAAACGAAAGAACCGCCCCGAAGGCGGTCCTGGAGGAGGGAATGCCTGTCGCTGGCTCAGCGAGCCGGCAGCAACCTGGCCGGGTCGATCGGCTTGCCCTGACGCCGGATCTCGAAATGCAGTTGCACCCGATCCGCATCCGACGAGCCCATCTCGGCAATCTTCTGGCCCTTGCGCACCGCCTGATCCTCTTTCACCAGCAAGCTCTGGTTGTGGGCATAGGCCGTCAGGTAGGTCGCGTTGTGCTTGACGATGATGAGGTTGCCATAGCCCCGCAGGCCCGAACCCGCATAGACCACGCGACCATCGGCCGCCGCCAGCACCGGATCACCCGCCTTGCCTGCGATCGCCAAGCCCTTGCTGCGGCTCTCGTCAAAACCCGACAGCACCGAGCCTGCCGCAGGCCAGGCCCAGGCGATCTCATCTTCTGCCTCACGCGGTGCAGCGGGCGCACTGGCGGCCACCGTCCCGGAGGCCGCTGAGCCCGCGCCGGTCGCTGAGGCTGCGCTGCTGGCAGACTTCGATTCCAAGGGCCGAGACTCGACCGCTGGCGCATTGACGGGTCGTGTGGCCACGGCGCCGGCTTCTGCGGTCGGAGCCGTGACACGCAAGACCTGCCCGACCTCGATCAGATTCGGGTTGTCCATGCCGTTCCAGCGGGCCAGGTCGCGCCAGCTCTGCCCCGTCTCCAAGCCGATGCGCATCAGCGTATCGCCGGGTTTGACGGTGTAGGTCCCAGGCCGGGCCTCTGCACCCGTTGAAGGCGGCACGGGGCGCGCAGCCGGCTTGCTTGGCGATGAAACCGTGCCAGCGCCGCGCTCCTCGACCGGCGCCTTGACTTTGGGGTTGGCGCAGCCTGCCAGCGCGGCGAACGCCAGCAGCGACAACCAGGCAGCGGAGCGACGACTGAAAAGACTGACCATGACAGTGTGGATTCCCTGACTCATGTGAAGCCCGATTTTAAGGGGACGAACTGCACGGTTTCGCCAATCGTGCGGCGCAGGCCCTGGGCCGTGCGATCCACCACCACCAAGACCTGATGTCGGCCACCGGCGGCCAGCGCTGGCGCGATCAGGCGCCCGCCCACCGCAAGCTGGTCCAGCCAGGCCTGGGGCAGCTCCTCGCCGCCGGCGGCAGAAATGATGCTGTCAAACGGACCATGGGACGGACTGCCGAGCATGCCGTCCCCGTGCAGCAGGCGACAGCGCGGCGTCCCAAGTGCACTCAGGCGCTGGTGGGCCATGTCATGCAAGGGGCGCAGGCGCTCGATCGACACGACATGACTGGACACCTCGGCCAGCAAGGCGGCCTGGTACCCGCAGCCGGTGCCGATCTCCAGAACCCGGCCCAGATGGCCCCGGGCACGTGCCGACTCGCCAAGAAACAGCCACTCCAGCATGCGCGCCACCACCGAGGGCTTGGAAATGGTCTGACCCAGCCCGATGGGCAGGCTGGTGTCCTCATAGGCTTGAGCGGCCAGTGCGGTGTCCACAAATCCGTGGCGCTGCACGGCACGCAAGGCCTGCAGAACCGGCTCGCAACGCACTCCCTCCTGCTGCAGGCGCATGACCATCCGGACACGCGCCGCATCGCCATCCAGGCCCAGACCGGTGGGGGCAACGTGGCGCCGCGCATCATCGGCAGCCTCGTGCAGCGGGCGCTGCGGTCGCAGCGTGCCCGCCCTGGCCGTGGCCGACGGCGCCACCTGATGCAAAGCCGCGGGAAAGCGACTGCGCGGCTTGGCCGATTCGCTCACAGCGCTGCCGCGCGGCCGAGATGGCGCTGCCAATCCGGCAAACTGGCGTGATCGGTGAGATCCACCTGCAAGGGTGTGATCGAGACCTGACCTTGGCTGGTGGCGTAGAAGTCGGTGCCCTGCCCCGCCTCGCGCGCATCGCCTGCCGGGCCGATCCAGTAGATCGGCTCCCCGCGCGGATTGGTCTGACGGATGACGGGAGAACTGGCGTGGCGCCGACCGAGGCGCGTGGTCACCCAGGGCAAGACATCGGCGTCCGGGCGATTGGGCACATTGACATTGAGCAGCCAGGGCCGTGCAAGCGGCACGCCCGGTGTGATCAGCGGCAGCACCGACTCGACCACCGCTCGGGCCACGCGTGCGGCGGCATCCAGATCGGTCCAGCCCTTGTCGACCTGGGAAAAGGCGATCGCCGGAATGCCGAACAGAAAGCCTTCCATCGCGGCCGCCACGGTGCCCGAATAGAGCGTGTCGTCGCCCATGTTGGCACCTTGATTGATGCCCGAGAGCACCAGATCCGGCCGGTAAGGCAGCAGACCGGTCAAAGCGATGTGGACGCTGTCGGACGGCGTGCCGTTGACGTAGCGAAAACCATGCTGCTGGACACCGGTGGCCTCGAATACCGACAAGGGCCGGTTGAGACTCAAGGCATTGGACGTCCCGCTGGCATTTTGCTCCGGCGCGATGACCTCGATGTCACCCAGGCCCCGACACGCCTGCACCAGCGCAGCAAGGCCCGGTGCCAGGTAGCCATCGTCGTTCGCTATCAGGATACGCATGGCCTGGATTGTAGGCAGCGCGTCGCCTGCGCGACGGAAGGCGAGTCCTCTCGTCACTATCATTTCGCGTCATCGGCACCACAGGCTGGCCGCCGGGTAACGTTCGCTCACAAAGATCACTGGAGACATTGCATGCACGCTTGGTTCTGCGAGACCCATGATGGCCCCGACGCGCTGGTCTGGCGCGAAGGTCCGCTCCCCGAACCCGCAGCGGGCGAGGTGCGCATTGCCGTGCATGCCGCCAGCCTCAATTTTCCAGATCTGCTCATCACCCAAGGCAAGTACCAGTTCAAGCCGGCGCTGCCTTTCGTCCCTGGCGCTGAGTACGCGGGCCTGATCGACGCCGTCGGAGAAGGCGTGACCCATCTCAAGCCGGGCGACCCGGTCGCCGCCATTGCCGGCACCGGCGGATTCGGCACCCATGCCTGCGTCAAGGCCAGCCAGGTGCTGCCCTTGCCTGCAGGATTTCCATTGCAGGAGGCTGCTGCCTTTGCGTTCACCTACGGCACGTCCCACCACGCCCTGATGGACCGTGGCGCCCTGCAAGCTGGCGAGACCGTCCTGGTGCTGGGTGCTGCCGGCGGCGTGGGCACCGCTGCGGTGCAGATCGCCAAGGCAGCCGGCGCGCGGGTCATCGCCGCAGCGTCCACCGATGAAAAATGCGCCACCTGCACTGCCATCGGAGCCGATGCGACGATCAACTACAGCCGCGAGAAGCTCCGCGATGCCCTCGCTGCCCTGACCGGCGGCAAGGGTCCTGACGTGATCTATGACCCGGTGGGCGGCGCCATGGCCGAGGCTGCATTTCGCTCCATCGCCTGGCGCGGCCGCTATCTGGTGATCGGCTTTGCGGCGGGTGACATTCCAGCCCTGCCATTCAACCTTCCGCTGCTCAAGGGTGCTTCCATCGTGGGGGTGTTCTGGGGCGACTTCGTCAAGCGCGAACCGGCTGCCAACGCCCGGTCGTTGGCCGAGCTGAGCCGGTGGTATGCCGAAGGCAAGGTCAAGCCTGTGATCGACGCGCTGCTGCCCATTGCTGAACTGCCCCAGGCCTACCGGCGCATGGGCAGCCGCGAAGTGCGCGGAAAACTGGTGATGTCGCTGCGCTGAAAACACCCGGGCGGTCGGTGATCCCCCCTGAGTGGCAGGGCCATCGGGGCGCCGGCCCTGCTAGCATCGACGGCTTGTTTGCTGTCCCAGAAAGCCGCCCATGTCAGTGAAGGTGTTGATCCTCGAGGACAACCCGGTTGCCCGCGATTTCCTCAAGCGCGTGCTGCGGGAAAGTTTCAGTGACCCCATTTCCGTCACCGAGGCCGGCGACCTGGAAACCGCCCGGGCTCAGATTGCCTTGACCGGCCCGCAAGGCCTGCACGGCGCTGACCCGTTCAAGCTGATGCTGGTCGACCTTGAGCTGCCCGATGGCAACGGCCTGGAGTTGCTGGCCGAGCTGACCCAGTACCCCGCGACCAAGGTCGTGACCACGCTCTATTCCGACGACGATCACCTGTTCCCGGCGCTCCAGTGCGGCGCCGACGGCTATTTGCTCAAGGAAGATCGCTTCGAGGTTCTGGTCGAAGAGCTGCGCAAGATCGTGCTGGGGCAGCCGCCGCTCTCTCCTGCCATTGCCCGCCGTTTGCTGACCCACTTCCGGCACAGCGGACAAGACACCTCGGCGAGCGCCGCCGCCCGGCCTGCGCTCAGCTCACCGGTCAGCGCGCCCGCCGCCCCCAGCAAGCCTCCCGTCAACATCGAGCGTCCGGTCGACATGCCGCATCTGACGCCACGCGAGATCGAAGTGCTGACCTACCTCAGCAAGGGCTTCACCATCAAGGAAATCGCCAACCTGATGGGCATCAAGTGGTTCACGGTCAACGACCACATCAAGTCGATCTACCGCAAGCTCAATGTGTCCAGCCGGGCCGAAGCCGCGGTGCTGGCCAGCAAACAGGGCCTGGTCTGACGCGCGCTGCCCGAGCCGGCCTGTGCAATGAACGTCTACAGCACTGACTCCAGCTTTCAGAACTCGGAGCTGGGCGACGTCGCGCCGGCACCCGAATCGACCCTGAGCCACCGGCACATCGGCTGGCGTCGGCAGGCATTGCTGCTGGTCGCCATCATCGGTTGCCTGACGATCTTTCTGCTGGCCCGGGCCATGGCCAACAACCCGCACCTGGCGGCGGAGTGGAAGCGGGGCGCCGAAGGCCACCTGGAGCTCCTCGACACCTCGCGCGCAGAGCTCAAGCCTTTCATCGGCAAAGAACTCGACGGGCTGATCGGCGCCGATGGTTTGTTCGTTCCATTGGGCTCACTGGCAGTCACCCAATCGGTGCGCTGGATCACCGACGACGCCAGCCGCCAAGCCCTGATCGAAACCCGACTGGCTGCGGCCCGAGCGCTGGAGTCCGGCACGGCCATCCAACTGCGCTTCACCGATGGCAGCACGGCCATCCTGCGCCCGGCCCCACGCGGCTATTCGGCGCTGGGCGCCATGTTCTGGTTGATGGGCG
>CALRVU010000087.1:0-8717 GCA_943371685.1 Bordetella parapertussis
CGCCAGCCTGGTGCTGCTCGACGACAACTTCGCCACCATCGTGGCGGCCGTGCGCGAGGGCCGGCGGATCTTCGACAACATCCGCAAGTTCATCCGCTATGCCATGACCGGCAACTCGGGCGAGGTCTGGGTGCTGTTCCTGGCGCCGCTGCTCGGCCTGCCCATCCCGCTGCTGCCCATCCACATCTTGTGGATCAACCTGGTGACCGACGGCCTGCCCGGCTTGGCCTTGGCGGCCGAGCCAGCCGAGCGCGGCGTGATGCAGCGCCCGCCGCGTGCGCCGACCGAAAGCGTGTTTGCCCATGGCCTGTGGCAGCACACGCTGTGGGTGGGCTTGTTGATTGCCGGCCTGTGCCTGGGTCTGCAGGCCTGGGCCCTGAAGACCGGTGATGCGCATTGGCAAACACTGGTCTTCACCACCCTGACCATCACGCAGATGGCCCATCTGCTGGCCATCCGCTCCGAGCACGAGCCACTGTGGCGGATCGGCCTGCTCAGCAACCGGCCGCTGCTGGCGGCCGTGAGCCTGACGCTGGTGCTGCAATTGGCCACGGTCTACCTGCCCGTGCTGCAGCCCATCTTCCGAACCCAGGCCCTGTCAGCGCCGGAGCTGGGCCTGTGCTTTGCCTGCGGCCTGGTGGTGATGCTGGCGGTCGAGCTGGAGAAAGCCTGGCGCCAGCGTCAAGCGGCCAGCCTCAAGGCAGGCGCAGCAGGTCCTTCTCGCTGACACGGACATGGCGCTCACCGCCACCACCCACCCGGTAGCTGACCCAGAGTGACTTGGGCCGGTTCGGCGCCGGATCGGTGCCGGCCAGGTTGTTGTCGACCCGGGCCGTGATGGCATCGTTGACCACCCGGCTGCGCAGTCGGTAGGTCACATCAGTCTGGTTCGAACTGGTGCCGTAGCTGGCGTGGACGATCTCCAGGCGGCCACCGCCGCGGCTGTCACCGTAACCGCTGCTGTTCGAGCCTGCAAACTCGGACTCGCCCCAGCCGCCGCTGTAACCACCACCCCACCGGCCGCTGCTCCAGCCACGGAACAGCGAGCCCTCGACCATCGCATCCTCGCGGTATTCGAAGGTGCGGGTCTGGCCATTGCTGCCACGGGCAAAGATGCGCAATGCCTTGACCTCATGCGGCGCCGGATCGCGCTGAAAGATCTCGTTGCTGGCGCGGAAGCTGCGGTCCGCACGGGCCAGCTCCTTCAGCCGCTCGGTCACGTCGATGTTGCGTGAGTAGGTGCCGTAGCGGGCCTGCAGAATCGTGTACTCACCGTCATCGCCTTCGCCCTCGCGGTCGCTGTTGCCGTAGCCGCCCCCGTAGCTGTGCACCGCTCCGCCACCCGACCAGCCACCGCGATAGCTGTTGCTGTTGCCCCAGTTGCCGCTGCTCCAGCTGCTGAACATCGAGCCGTCGACGATGGTCTTCTCTCGGTACTCGAAGGTGCGAGTGCTGCCGTCCCGGGCTCGGGCAAAGATCCGCAGGACCTTGACCTGGTTGGGCGCAGGGTCGGTGCGGAAGAACTCATTGCTGACACGGAAGTTGACGCTGCTGCGAGCCAGTTCGTTCAGGCGACTGGTCACATCCACATTGCGTGAACTGGTGCCGTAGCGCGCTTGCAGGATCTGGTACTCGCCCTCGTCCGCCGTCGCAGACAGAGGGACCGCCAGGCTGAACAAGAACAACAGGGATGCCCACAGGGCGGCAAAAGACAATCGGACTCTCACGGATCCTCCTCCTGGATGTGTCCTGCCGAGATGGGCAGGGCCGCCCTCGACGATAGCCACTCTCAGGCCGATTGACCACCCCGGAACGAGATCACCGGGCGCCCGGCCGCGTCAGGTTCGATCGAAAAGGCACGCGAGCACGCCGGGCTCGAAATGCTCGTCCACCAAGGCCGCCAGCCCGTCCAGGCTCTCGTCGAGGGTGCGCACCGACTGGCCGAACAAGGCTTTCAGCAAGGCAGGCGCCTCGAACAGGCCATGGGCATAGACCCCCAGCACCGAGCCTTGCTGCCAACCGATGGGCTGACCGTCAGCGTCGCGCAGCACGACTCGCGCCTGGGCATCCGGCGCGGAGCTGGTCACGCCGTTGCGGATCTCGTAGGCCGGCAGACCGAGGCCCGACAGGGCGGACCAAGGCGAACCCAGCTCGCCAAACCGCGCCTGCACCGGCAGCACCCGCTTGGGGCTGGCATAGCGCGTGTGCAAGGGCAGCAGCCCCAGCCCGGCCCGGCTGCCGGCCTGCCCGTCGGCGCCTTGCGGGTCGTCCAGCCATCGCCCCAGCGCCTGCAAGCCGCCGCAGATGCCCAGCACCGGCTTGCCGGCCTGGGCATGGCGCTGCACGGCCTGGTCCATGCCACGCTGGCGCAACCAGGCCAGGTCGCCGCTGACCTGCTTGGAGCCAGGCAGCACGATCCAGTCGGCCGCGGCCAGGCTGGCGGCGTCGCGAGCCCAGCTCAGCCGCAGGCCCGGCACCTGGCGCAAGGGCTGGAACTCATCGAGGTTGCTGATGTGCGGCCAGGCCACGATGGCCACGTGCAGGCCGGGGCCGTCACCGTGATCTGCGGCAGCTGCTTCAAACACGCCGTCCTCGTCCGGCAGGCCATGGTCGCGGCGCAAGGGCAGCACGCCCAGCATCGGCACCCCCGTGCGGGCCTGCAGCAGGGCCGGGCCTGGCGCCAGCAAGGCCGCATCGCCCCGGAACTTGTTCAGCACAAAACCCTGCAGGCTGGGCCGCAGGTCCTCAGGCAGCAGGGCCCAGGTGCCATACAGGTGGGCAAAGGCACCGCCCCGGTCGATGTCGGTGACCAGCAAGCTGGCCAGTGAGCCGGCCGCCTCAGCCCAGCGCGCCGTGTCCAGGTTCACATAGTCGGCGCTGGCCAGGTTGATCTCGGCCGGGGAGCCCGCACCTTCGATGACGATCACCTCATGCCGCTGCGCGAGCCGGGCAAAGCTCTGAGCGGCCGACTGCGCCAGCACCGCACTGCGCTCACGCCAGGGCATGCCGGCCAGCTCGGCCGCCACGCGCCCTTGCAGCACCACCTGGCTGCGCACATCGCTCTCGGGCTTGAGCAGCACCGGGTTCATGTCTACTGAGGGCGCCACCCGCGCAGCCAGGGCCTGAAAGTACTGGGCCGCCCCGATCTCGCCAAAGCCGCCGTCCGGGCCTGGCACCACGCGGGCGTTGTTGCTCATGTTCTGCGCCTTGTACGGCACCACGTCCACCCCGCGCTGCGCCGCCCAGCGGCACAGCGCCGTGCACAGCAGGCTCTTGCCGGCCCCGCTGCTGGTGCCCCAGATCATCAAGCTTCGAGCCATGCGGCAGCTTCCTTGTGGTTCAAGCGGCCCAGCCGCCCGAGCAGACGACCCGGCCAGGCCACCGGATACAGGCCATGGCGCGGGGATCGTTCGGTGGGCGGCGGCAAGTCAGCATCGACCGACGCAAGCCAGAGCCAGACGCGGGCGAACTATATCGGACGGCTTGCGGCAGACGCCGCGCATTGCCCATGGGGAGCCCGTCCGCTCAGCCCAGTTCCCGACTGGCCAGAGCGGCCGCCGCAGCGCGCGTCTCGACCCCGAGCTTCTCGAACACATGCTCCAGATGCTTGTTGATGGTGCGCGGGCTGAGGCCCAGGATCTCACCCACGTCGCGGTTGGTCTTGCCCTTGGCGACCCAGGACAGCACTTCGGTTTCACGCGGTGTCAGGGCAGCGGTGAGCAGGCGTGAAGCGGCAGCCTCGCCCGCCCTCTGGACGCTGAGCAGCCACATCGCTTCGCCCATCCCGATGTCCCCCAGCCAGCGCGCCACCAGGATCCGGCCATCGGCCGCCACCCGGCGCACCAGCAGGGCCGCCTCATCACCCCGGGATCCCTCATCCACCGGCGCACCGAGCCAGTCGGCAAACGACGCCGCCGTTTCATCCGCGAAGAACTCGCCCATCCAGCGCTGAGCCTGAGGCGAGCGCCAGGCCATGCGCCCGCGCCCGTCGACCACCACCACACCATGCCCGCCCACGTCCAGTGCCTCGCGGGCCATGCGCATGGCCCGGGCGTTGCGCACATGGGTGGCCAGACGCGCCAGCACCTCGGCCGCCCGCACGGGCTTGACGACGTAATCGACCCCGCCCGCGTCAAAGGCCTCGACGATGTGCGCCGTTTCCGACAGACCGGTCATGAAGATCACCGGAATGTGCGACCAGGCGACATGGGCCTTGATCTGTCGGCAGGTCTCGAAGCCCGACATGCCGGGCATCAAGGCGTCGAGCAAGATGGCGTCCGGGGTCACCAGGTCCAGCCGGGCCAGGGCGGCATCGCCGCTGTGGGCCACCAGCACGGTATAGCCCTCGCTCTCCAGCTCGTGCGCCAAGGCGCCCAGGGACTCGGGCAGGTCATCGACCAGCATCACCACGCCCGCGACGGTACTGGCCGCTATCCGCATCAGCTCGGCTCCCCGGATGGCGTGGCCCGCCAGACCTGCAGTTGCTGGCTCAGGCCCGGAAAGTCAAAGCGCTCCACCAACCCGCGCAAGGCTTCAACCTGCGCTTGGTGCATCGGCAGCTCGAACGCGAGCTGGTCGAGGGCCTCGTGCAGGCCTTTGGCATGGCCCAGCAAGGCCAGCCGTGTGAGCCGGCTCGCATGCTCGACCGGCAAGGCCGGTGCGTGGGCCGGCCCCGGCGACACCGGACTCACCCAGCCTGGCAATTGCAGCTCGGCCACCCATTCCAGCTCCAGATGGCGCTGCAGCGCATACAGCAGCTCTGACTCGATCACCGGCTTGTCGACAAAGGCCTGGGCACCCGCCGCCTGCAGCTTGTCCGGATGGTTCTCGAAGGCATTGGCCGACACCATGATGATCGCAGTGGGCCGAGTCTGGCCCGACTGCGCCTCCTGGCGGCGGATGCGCCGGGCGGTTTCCCAGCCATCCATGTCGTCCATGGTGATGTCGAGCAGCACGGCGTCGGGCGCCTGTTCGGCCACGCTTTCCAGGCACTCGCTGCCGCTGGCCGCCTCGCTGATCTCGAAGCCCAGGGGCAAGAGCATGCCAGCCAGCATCTGGCGTTGCGTCGGATGGTCGTCCACCACCAGCAGCCGCCGCCGTGGGCCGAGGTAGCCGGTCACCGGGCGGTGGTGGATCACGTCCCGCTGGGCGGGTGCCGCAACCTCGTTCAGATAGAGCCGCACCGTGAAGGTGCTGCCCACGCCGGGCTGGCTGCTGACCGTCAGCTCGCCGCCCATCAGCTGGGTCAGCAGATGGGTGATGGTCAGGCCCAGACCGGTGCCGGAGTCGCCGCTGCGGCGACCAGCGCTGCCCCGCTCGAAGGGCAGGAAGATGCGCTCCAGATCCTGCTCGGCAATGCCGCTGCCGGTGTCGATGACCTGGATGCGGGTGACCTCACGGCTGTGGTCCATGCGCAGGATGACGCGACCCTGGTCGGTGAAGCGGATCGCGTTGCCGAGCAGGTTGATCAGGATCTGGCGCAGCCGCTTGGCATCGGCGCGGATGTAGGTCGGCACCCTGCCGGCCGTCTGCAACTCGAAGCCCAGGCCCTTGGCCTTGGCCTGTGGCTCGACCATGCGGACCAGGTCATCCAGGAACTCCCGCATGGGCAGCGAGGCCGGATCAAGCCGCAGCCGGCCGGCCTCGATGCGGGCCAGGTCGAGCAGGCCGTCGATCAGGCCATGCAGGTGCTCGCCGCTGCGATGGATGGTGGCCACCGCGCTGCGCGGCTCGGCCGGCAGTCGATCGTCCTTGAGCAGGATCTGGGCATAGCCCAGGATGCTGTTGAGCGGGGTCCGCAGCTCGTGGGTGATGCCGGCCACATACCGCGTCTTGGCCTGGTTGGCCGATTCGGCCAGGTCCTTGGCGGCCTGCAGCGCAGCATCGGTGCGGCGGTGGGCATCGATCTCCTGAGTCAGCAGCAGGTTGTGGCGGTTGGACTCTTCTTCCGCGCGACGGCGGCTCTCGCTGCCCAGCACCATCCACCAGGCCCCCACCGCCAGGGTCAATGACAACAGGGCAAAAGCCTTGAGGAAGGGCGCCCGCAAGGCGATCGGATCCAGCCCGCTCAGGCCGTGCAGGCCGGACTGCTGCTCATAGACCATGCCCAGAATGCCACCCAGCAAGGCGATCAGGGACACCGCCGTGACCAGGTAATGGGCGACGCGAAAGTTGATCCGGCCGGACCAGCGCACCGGCAGCAGTTTGACCAGGGCTGCGCGCACCTGCTCGGCTGCCCTCGACTCGGTCTTGCAGCGGTCATGGCAGCGGGATTCCAGCGTGCAGCACAGCGAGCAGATCGGCGCGCCATAGGCCGGGCACCAGGCCATGTCATCAGACTCGAACGGGTTCTCGCAGACCGAGCAATCCACCGACTCGCCCGGCTTCCAGCGTGGCGGGTCCTTGCGCGCCAGGTACCAGCGGCCCCGGGTCAGCCAGGCCAGCAAGGGTGAGATGGCCATCGAGGCGAACAGCGCAATGAAAGGCGAGTAGGCCTGCGCCAGCTCGCCGAACATGCCTGCAAAAGCCACCACGGCCAGCGTGGCCGCAGCCAGCATGGCGCCCAGGCCGACGGGGTTGAGGTCGTAGAGGTAGGCGCGGCGGAACTCGATGTACTTCGGGCTCCAACCCAGGGGTTTGTTGATGACGAGGTCGGCCACCAGCGCCCCCACCCAGGCGATGGCCACATTGCTGTAGAGCCCCAGCACACGCTCCAGGGCCTCGAACACGCCGAGCGTCATCAGCAGCACGGCGATCAGCACATTGAAAACCAGCCACACCACCCGGCCGGGGTGGCTGTGGGTCAGCCGCGCAAAGAAGTTGCTCCAGGCCAGGGAGCCGGCGTAGGCATTGGTCAGGTTGATCTTGACCTGGGACAGCACCACGAACAGCACGGTGATCGCCAGGATCCAGCCGGTGTCGCTGAACACATAGGCGAAACCGGCCAGGTACATGTGGGTCGGATCCACGGCCTTCTCGACCGGGATCTGGTGCTGCAGCACCAGGAAGGCGAGGAACGCGCCGCCGACCATCTTGATCATGCCCGGCACGATCCAGCCCGGCCCGGCCAGCAGCACGGCGGCCCACCAGCGGCGACGGCTCTCGGGCGTCTTCTCGGGCAGGAAGCGCAGGTAATCGACCTGCTCGCCAATCTGCACCACGAGCGAGAACGCCACCGTGGCCGCCGCGCCGAACATCACCGTGTCAAAGCCTGAGCTGCCCGAGACCTTGCCGGCCAGGGAGGTGAACTCGGCAAAGCGCTGCGGCTCCTTCCAGGCCACAAAGGCATAGGGCAGCACCAGCAGCAGCAGCCAGATCGGCTGGGACCACATCTGCAGCCGCGAGATCCAGGTGATCCCGTACATCACCAGGGGCACCACGCCCAGCGACGCGATCAGGTAGCACAAGGGCAGTGGCCAGCCCAGCGCCAGCTGCAGCGCCAGGCCCAGGATGGCCGCCTCGAGGGCAAAGAAGATGAAGGTGAAGCTGGCATAGACCAGGGACGTCAAGGTACTGCCCAGGTAGCCAAAGCCGGCGCCGCGCGTCAGCAGGTCCATGTCCAGACCGTACTTGGCGGCGTAGTAGCTGATGGGCAGCCCGGTCAGGAAGGTGATCAGGCCCACCACCAGGATGGCCCAGAGCGCATTCGAGAAGCCGTAGCTCAGGGCGATGGCGCCGCCAATCGCCTCCAGCGCCAGGAAGGAGGTGGCGCCGAAGGCGGTGTTGGCCACCCGCCACTCACTCCATTTGCGGAAGTGCCGCGGCGTGTAGCGCAGTGCGTAGTCTTCCAAGGTCTCATCCGCGACCCAGCTGTTGTAGTCGCGGCGGATGCGGAAGATCTTCTGGGGAACGGTCGCCAATCGGGAACCTCGCGCGCGGTCGGTGGGAGAGAGCGACGGGTGACGCAAGAAGCAGTCCCAACTCAGCTGGCCGTGAGTCTGAGGTCAAACCGCCGAAACGGACCTGCGTCGAATGACGTATTCAAGCCGGACCGACCTTCTCCTACCGTAGGACCCATGTTGCAGCCCCCACCCGTCGAGTGTGGCTGGCGGCAGGTCGGCGGCACCGGCTCTGCTGCGCCCCGCTGTGGTGCCACCTGCCCGCCTTGCCCTCAGTTGTGACCTTCCTCAAAGGAGAACCGAATGTCGAATGACCTGGACCGCGATCTGAAATCCTCCCAGCGCCGCAAGCTGATCCAGAGCGCTGCTGCACTGCCCCTGGCCGGCGTTCCCGCCTGGGCAGCCGCCCAGCAGTTCCCCACCGCCAAGGTCAACACCACCAAGCTGGCCGTGACCGACACCGAAGTCATCGTCGGCCAGCTGCACTCCAGCACCGGCACCATGGCCATCAGTGAAACCGGCTCGATCCAGGCCGAACAGCTGGCCATCGACCAGATCAATGCCATGGGCGGCATCCTGGGCCGCAAGATCAAGGTGATCAAGGAAGACGGCGCCAGCGACTGGCCCACCTTCGCCGAGAAGAGCAAAAAGCTGCTGCTCAATGACAAGGTCGCGGCCGTGTTCGGCTGCTGGACCAGCGCCTCGCGCAAGGCCGTGCTGCCGGTTTTCGAGAAGGAGAACGGACTGCTGTACTACCCGACCTTCTACGAAGGCCTGGAGCAGAGCAAGAACGTGATCTACACCGGCCAGGAAGCCACCCAGCAGATCCTCTACGGCCTGGACTGGGCCCAGAAGGAGAAAAAGGCCAAGACCTACTTC
>CALRVU010000088.1:0-8632 GCA_943371685.1 Bordetella parapertussis
CGCTGGACGGTGCCCTGGCGGCGGTGGGCCATTGCGCGCGCTGCCACACCTTCACCGAGAACCCGCTGTGTGACATCTGCGCCGACGACGAGCGCGATGGGCAGCAGCTGTGCGTGGTGGAAAGCCCGGCCGACCAGGCCGCACTGGAGCGCACCGGCAGCTATCGCGGCCTGTACTACGTGCTGATGGGCCGCATCAGCCCGCTCGACGGCGTGGGTGCCAGCGACCTGGGCGCGGGGCAGCTGATGGACCGGGCCCTCGATGGCCGGGTGCAAGAGGTGATCCTCGCCGTCAGCTTTACTGCGGAGGGCGAGGCCACCGCCCATGTGCTGGCCGAGGCCCTGAAGGCCCGCGGCCTGCGCGTGACGCGGCTGGCTCGCGGCGTGCCAGCCGGCAGCGAGCTGGAGTACGTGGACTTGTCCACCATTGCTCACGCGCTGGTGGACCGGCGCTGATCCGTCAGCGCTGCGCCACCCGCACCGGCTTGGCCGGTGTTTTGCGGGAAGGCGCCTGAGGCGCATTGGTCGGACGGGCAGCGGCCGGGCGATTGGCCGCGACCTTGCGGGTCGACTGCGGCAGATAGACCACGATGGTGCTGCCCCCGGCAAACCGGGCGCCGGGCGAGGTCTTGTTCCACTGCGCCACCTGCGCAGCCGACAAGCGATAGCGCTTGGCCACGGACGCCACCGACTCCCCCTTCTTGCCGGCCTTCAGGCTGACCTTGCGCAGTGGCGGCAGGTCGGGCGCCAGCGCCATCATGGCGTTGTCGGCCAAGTGCTCGGACACGTCCTCGGTGCGCGCCGCGTGGCGCGGAACCAGCAAGGTTGAACCGGCTTTGACCAGCATGCGCGGCGGGATGCGGTTGACCTCGCGCAGCTGGGCTTCGCTCATGCCCACCTTGCGGGCGGCATCGGCCGGGCGCAGCGTGGACGGCGCGACCCAGGCCGTCCAGCTGGCCATCGGCCCCTTGTGGGCCTGCAGGCGGCTGGCAAACTGGTTGGCGTTGTCGTAGGGCAGCAGCACCTGCTCGGTGCCAGCCGCCAGGATCACCGGCTTGTTCATCTGCGGATTGAGCTGGCGGAACTCCTCCATCGTCACGCCGGCCAGCTTGGCAGCCAGATCCACGTCGATGTCACGGGCGATGGGCACGCTCAGGAAGTAGGGGTGATTGCGCAGCTCGGGCAGTTGCACCGCAAACTGCTCGGGCCGGGCCACGATGTTCTTGATGGCCTGCAGCTTGGGCACGTACAAGCGGGTTTCGACCGGCATGCGCAGGCTGGCGTAGTCGGTCGGCAGGCCGGCCTTCTGGTTGCGGGCAATGGCCCGGGCCACGCTGCCTTCACCCCAGTTGTAGGCGGCCAGGGCCAAGTGCCAGTCGCCGAACAGGGTGTGCAGGCGGCCCAGGTAGTCCAGCGCAGCGCGAGTCGAGGCCAGCACATCGCGGCGGTCATCCCGGAAGACGTTCTGCGTCAACGCATAGTCTTTGCCCGTGGCCGGCACGAACTGCCACATGCCAGATGCCTAGGCCGTGGACATGGCCTGCGGATTGAAGGCGCTCTCGACAAAGGGCAGCATGGCCAGCTCGGTGGGCATGCCGCGGCGCTCGATCTCTTCGATCACATGGAAGAGGTAGCGGCCGCCTCGCTCGGCCATGCGGCGCATCGCCTCGGGCTTGCCGGCGTAATACTGCTCGCGCCCCAGCACCAGCGGCCCCTCCAGATCGGGCATGGCAAAGCCCAGCCGGAGGCGCTGCCACAAGTCAGCTTGCGTCGCGGCGTTGCTGGGGTCGATCGGCGTTTCGGGCGACAAGGGGTCGATCGGTGCCACGGCAGCCTGGGCAGATTCGTCCGAGGCCAGCAAACCTGCCGCAGGCGTGCCGGTGCGCTCAGGTGCCACCGCGCCTTGCAGATCAACCAGCGGAGCCAGGCCACTGGCCGCCGGTGGCGCCATCGCGGCGCGGGGCGGGTTGAAGCCTGAGGCCTCGGTAACCGGCGTGGCGCAAGCGCCCAGCAAGCTGGCGATCGCCAGGCAGATCGGCAAGGCAAGGCGTTGATTCATCAGAATTGGTTCTTCCATTCGCGCAAAGCGGCGAGGGTGGCTACGGTGTCGAGGGCATGCCCGGCGCGCTGCTCGGCAGCAGCTCGCACCGCAGGCACATCGCAACGCAAGAAGGGGTTGATCTGCCGCTCCGTCAGCAGCCGGGCTGGCAGCGTAGGCAGGCCACGCTCGCACAAGGCCTGGCAATGCGCCTGATACGCCTGCAGATCGGCGTTGCCTGGCTCCACGACGCGCGCAAAGCGCAAGTTGGACAGGGTGTATTCGTGGGTGCAGCAGACCTGGGTGTCGTCAGGCAGCGCCGCCAGTTGGCTGAGCGAGTCGTGCATCTGCGCCGGCGTGCCCTCGAACAAGCGGCCGCAGCCCCCGGAAAACAAGGTGTCGCCGCAGAACAGCAGGGGCCTGGAATCCAGGCCGGAGGCCGCAAAGTAAGCCACATGACCGGCAGTGTGGCCGGGCACATCCAGCACCACCAACGACAGGCCGTGCCATTGGACAGTGTCACCTTGGCCGACGCGGCTGCAATCGACTGGCATGCGTTCATGTGCCGGGGCCCAGATCGGACCCTGAAGATGAGGCAGCAAGTCGGCAAGCCCACCCACATGATCGGCATGGTGGTGGGTCACTAGAATGCCGCTGAGCGTCAGCCCGTGTGCCTGCAAGGCCTGCAACACAGGCGCGGCGTCCCCCGGGTCGACCACGAGCGCTTGCGCGCCGTCGTGGATCATCCAGATGTAGTTGTCGGTGAAGGCAGGAAGCGCTAGCAGTTTCATGGCAGACGATTGCTCGATTATAGAGTTGACCCACTGGCTGCAGACCCCTCCCGGCCGCTATCTGGCCGCTTGGGAGCAGGCACGCATGGACGCCGTGGTGGCGGACCTCTTCGGCTTCCACGCACTGCAGCTGGGCTTGCCGGCGCTCGACACCTTGCGCAGCAACCGCATGCCGCATCGCTGGCTGGCCGAGCTGCCCAGCTGGCCGGTGCAGGCTGCTTCTGACGAAGTCCCGAGCACCGTGCCACGCTGGCAGTCGGGCTGGTCACCGGAGGCCCATTTCTGCTGTGAGCCCGAGGCATTGCCCTTTGAAGATCGCAGCCTGGACCTGGTGACCATGCCGCACACGCTGGAGCTGGCCACGGACCCTCACCGCAGCCTGGCCGAGGTGGCCCGGGTGCTGCGGCCCGAGGGGCGGGTGGTGATCTCGGGCTTCAATCCGGTCAGTTTGTGGGGCTTGCGTCAGCGGGCAGGTCATGTGCGGCAATCATTCGGTGGCCGCAGCGGGCGCTTGTTTCTTCCCGCACAAGGCGAGTTCATCGGCTACTGGCGCTTGCGCGACTGGTTGCGATTGCTGGGCCTGGAGATGGAAATCGGCCAGCTGGGCTGTTATCGTCCGCCGCTCGCCAGCCCGGCCTGGCTGGATCGCTTTGCCTGGACTGAACGGGTGGGCGAGCGCTGGTGGCCGGTGCTGGGTGCGGTGTATTGCCTGGTGGCCGTCAAGCGCGTGCGCGGCATGCGCTTGATCGGGCTGGCGCGCCAGAAGGCGCGCGGTGCGCGCACGGCAGCGCAACCGGTGGTCAGTCGCCACACCCCCTTGAACCTTGCTCCGCCTGAGCGGAGCCCTGCAGAAACAACCATTTGATGACTGAAGTGACGATCTACACCGACGGCGCCTGCAAAGGCAACCCCGGCCCCGGTGGCTGGGGCGCCTGGCTGAGTGCTGGCGGGCATGAGAAAGAGATGTGGGGTGGCGAGGCGCTGACCACCAACAACCGGATGGAGCTCACCGCGGTGATCGAGGCGCTGAGTTCGCTCAAGCGCGAGTGCAAGATCAACATCTACACCGACAGCGAATACGTGCGCAACGGCATCACCACCTGGATCCACGGCTGGAAGAAGCGCGGCTGGCGCACGGCCGATGGCAAGCCGGTGAAGAACGTGGAGCTGTGGCAGAAGCTTGAAGCCCAGGTGCTGCAGCATCAGGTGGCCTGGCACTGGGTCAAGGGCCATGCCGGCGACCCCGGCAATGAGCGCGCCGATGCGCTGGCCAACCGGGGCATCCACTCCAGGTCGGCCTGAGATCCCGCGCGTCGGCCCGGCTTCCGCGCTCAGCCGCCGATGTAGTGCATCTCGATGCGGCGTGGCGCCGAGCCACCGCCATCCAGGGTCTGGCCGCGCAGCTCGGAGTAGCGGTCGTCGCGCACCTGCCAGAGGCCGCCGACGGCGGCTGACAGGTCAGCGTCACTGTGCCCGTTTCGCAGCAAGGCGCGCAAATCGTGGCCGCTGGTAGCGAACAGGCAGGTGAACAGCTTGCCCTCGGTGGATAGCCGAGCCCGGTTGCAGTCGTGGCAGAAGGCCTGGGTGACGCTGGAGATCAAACCGATCTCGCCGCCACCGTCCTGGTAGCGCCAGCGCTCGGCGGTCTCACCAGCCTGCGATGGGTCCAGGGCTTCGAGTGGCCAGTGCGCGTGGAGCAGGCGCTGAACCTCGGCCGATGGCATGACCTCATCCATGCGCCAGCCATTGCTGGCCCCCACGTCCATGTACTCGATGAAGCGCAGCACCACCTGGGCGCCGAAATGCTCACGGAAGTAGCGCGCCATCGGCACGATCTCTTGCTCGTTGCTGCCACGCTTGACGACCATGTTGACCTTGATCGGCCCGAGGCCGGCCCGCACTGCAGCGGCAATGCCGTCGAGCACGCCAGCGACTGGAAAGCCGACATCATTCATGCGCTGGAACACCGCGTCATCGATGCCGTCCAGACTCACGGTGACGCGCTGCAGGCCGGCCGCCTTCAGCTCGGCAGCCTTGCGCGCCAGCAACGTGCCATTGGTGGTCAGGGTGATGTCGAGCGGCTCGCCTTCGGGTGTGCGCAGGGCGGCCAGCATGGCGATCAGGACCTCGAGGTTCTTCCGCAACAGCGGCTCACCACCGGTCAACCTCAGCTTGCGCACGCCATGGGCGACGAAGACACGGGCCAAGCGGGTGATTTCTTCGAAGCTGAGCAGGTCGGGCTGCGGCAGGAAGCGGTAGTCCTTGTCGAACACCTCCTTGGGCATGCAATACGCACAGCGGAAGTTGCACCGGTCGGTGACCGAGATGCGCAGGTCTCGCAGCGGGCGGCCCCGGGCATCACTGAGCAGCCCCGAAGGCGCCGCAAACCCGGCAGGAATGACCGGAACCGAACCCAGATGGCGGATGTCGGTCAGCGCAATGATCTTTTCAGCCATGAAGCATTGTGCCCGCGCAATGGCAGCCACCGACGGCTGTGGCCATCAGGGTCAACAGGACTCAAGGGGCGAGTTGAGGCGCTTCGCCACCGTTGATCTGTGGGGCGCGGCGCGCGCCATTGAAGCGCTTGACCCAATAGGCTTCGCGCATGTCCTCGACCCGGACTTGGCCGCCCGCGCGGGGCGAGTGGATGAACTTGCCGTCGCCCACATAGATGCCCACGTGCGAGAAGGTGCGACGCATGGTGTTGAAGAACACCAGGTCACCGGGCTTCAGGTCCACGTCCTTGATGGCCAGCAGGCCTGGCGCCTTGGCCTGTTCGTCAGCCCGGCGCGGCAACACCAGACCGATGCTGTTCTCGAACACATGGCGAGTGAAACCCGAGCAATCGAAACCATCTCCGGCTGACACACCGCCGCGCCGATAACTCACGCCGATGAAGTTCATCGCCGAAATGACCAGATCGGACGCCGTGTCACGCATCTGGCTCAGCAGGGGGGCCTCTGACTGGCCTGGCTGGGGCAGCAAGCCTTTGGCCTGAAGCATCTGCATCACCGGATCGACGGCGTCGGCCTCGGGTGCCGCCACGCAGCAACTGGCACTGAATGCCAGGAGCAGAGCGGCGAGCACAGGGCGCAGCGGAGCGGGCAGGAGATGGGATGGCGTCAAATTCATCGAGGCCCGAGGGTAGGGAGCATGGCGCGGCCTGTCAAGGCCAGCAGACCCTGAGTTCGACACCTGTCTGTGCGTCAGAGCACTTCAGAGGCGAAATCCGCCAGTCGAGAGCGTTCGCCACGGGCCAGAGTGACATGGCCTGAATGCGGCCAGCCCTTGAATCTATCGACGGCGAATGTCAGACCTGAAGAGCCTTCGGTGAGATAGGGCGTGTCGATCTGTGCCAGATTGCCCAGACAGACGATCTTGGTGCCCGGGCCGGCACGGGTGATCAGGGTCTTCATCTGCTTGGGCGTCAGATTCTGCGCCTCGTCGATCAGCACGAACTTGTTCAGGAACGTGCGGCCGCGCATGAAGTTCAGACTCTTGATCTTGATCTTGCTGCGCACCAGGTCGTTGGTGGCTGCGCGGCCCCATTCCCCAGCCGAGTTGTCGCTCTTGGCCAGCACCTCGAGGTTGTCATCGAGCGCGCCCATCCAGGGGCCCATCTTCTCTTCCTCATTGCCAGGCAGAAAACCGATGTCCTCGCCCACCGGCACGGTGACGCGAGTGACGATGATCTCGCTGTAGCGGCGGTCTTCCATCACTTGCGACAAACCGGCGGCCAGCGTCATCAGCGTCTTGCCGGTACCGGCGGTGCCAGCCAGGGTGATGAAGTCGCACTCAGGGTCCATCAGCAGGTTGAGGGCGAAGTTCTGCTCGCGGTTGCGCGCCGTCACACCCCAGATGGCGTTCTTGGCATGGGTGTATTCGCGCAGGGTCTTGAGCACGGCCGACTTGCCGGTGATCTCGCTCACGCGCGCATAGAGCGCCGCCTCGCCCGGGTTCTCCAGGTAGACGAACTGGTTGACCAGCAGCGAAGGCACCAGCGGCCCGCTGATGCGGTAGTAGGTGAAGCCGCCCTGATTCCAGCTCTCCATGGTCTTGCCGTGGCGCTCCCAGAAATCGGCCGGAAGGGCCATGACACCGGTGTAGAGCAGGTCGCCGTCTTCCAGCGTCTTGTCGTTGAAATAGTCTTCGGCGGCCAGACCCAGCGCCCGGGCCTTGATGCGCATGTTGATGTCCTTGGACACCAGCACCACTTCGCGTTCAGGCAGGCTCTCGCGCAGCGACTGCACGACGCCGAGGATCTGGTTGTCCGCCTTGCCTTGCGGCAGGCCGGCCGGCAGGGTGACGGCCAGGAAGGTGGTCTGGAAGAACAGCTTTCCGCCCGCTTCGCGGTGGCCGGTCTTGGCCAGGGGGATGCCGGAGGCCGCATCGGCCAGGCTGTCCTTGGCCAGTGCATCCAGCTCCCGGCTGACCTGCCGGACATTGCGCGAGACCTCGCTCATGCCCTTCTTGTGGCCGTCGAGTTCTTCCAGCGTGATCATCGGCAGGTAGATGTCGTGCTCGTCAAAGCGGAACAGCGACATCGGGTCGTGCATCAGCACATTGGTATCGAGCACGAACAGCTTGGCCGGGCCGCTGCTGCGAGGCTTGCGCGGCTTGGCCTGGGGTGCAGGCCGGGCCACTGACGACTTCTTGGCGACGGCCTTGGTGGGCAAGCCACTGCTGGGCGGCGCCGCTACCGGTGCCGGATCGGCCCGCAGATCGAGCTGGGGTTTGCGCTCTTCGGCGGTCGTGGTGGCTGGGCGCGCGCTGTGGCGGGCCGACTTGGGTGCAGCCTGGGTGTCGAATGCGGATGCCGGCAACAGGGCCGCGCGGGTAGCAGGGGGCTTGGGCAGGGGCATGGGCAGCAGGTGGACCGTGTCAGTTTCAGAAACAAAAAAGCCGCACAGGCAACTGTGCGGCTCTCGGTGGGGTGCGCGACGCTTGGATCTCGGGCATGGCTCATTATGCACACGCCGTGCGGCTGGTTTGATGCACACGCCGCAGCGCGGCGATTGCGCAACAAACGACGCTGAACAGCCGGGTCAGAGTGACTCGCCCCTCAGGCAGCGAGCTTGAGCTGCTTGACGGCAGCCAGAACTTCTTCGACGTGGCCAGCGACCTTCAGGCCACGCCACTCGGCCCGCAACACGCCAGAGGCATCGATCAGGAAGGTGGAGCGCTCGATGCCCTTGACCTTCTTGCCGTACATGATCTTGTTCTTCACCACGCCGAACATGTGGCAAAGTTTCTCTTCGGTGTCGGCGATCAGCTGAAACGGCAGGCCCAGGTTTTCCTTGAACTTGTCGTGCGAAGCCATGTTGTCACGCGAGACACCGAACACCACCGCGCCGGCAGCCACGAATTCATCATGGTGGTCACGGAACTGCATCGCTTCGGTGGTGCAGCCGGGGGTGTTGTCCTTCGGGTAGAAGTACAAGACCACGGTCTTGCCGTGAAATGCGTGCGGGGTGAATTTCACGCCACCCGTGGCATGCGCTTCAATATCCGGAAGAGGTTTGTTGAGGGCTGGCGTCATGAGGTTCGTGGCTTCTTCGGGCGCCCCTGAAGGCATAGCCTCAGATTATAGATTGAACCGTGAACGATTCCTCGGCGAACGCCGTGTGCGCTGCACGCCAACATGGCGAAATCAGTCGGCGCGGCGAGGCTCGATGAGGAAGGCCCCGAGCACTTTGCGGCCCTCGTTGACCAGCACATTGAAAGTGCGGCATGCGGCGGCGGTGTCCATGCACTCAAAACCGATGCGTCGCTCGATGAGGCCGCGGTAGAGCGCCGGCGAGATG
>CALRVU010000089.1:0-8619 GCA_943371685.1 Bordetella parapertussis
GATGCGTCAATTCAATCGGCACAAGACCCTCCTCACATGACTCCGACCTTTCGCACTCGCAAG
Organism: Bordetella parapertussis; assembly: GCA_943371685.1. Classification (GTDB taxonomy): domain Bacteria; phylum Pseudomonadota; class Gammaproteobacteria; order Burkholderiales; family Burkholderiaceae_C; genus Ideonella; species Ideonella parapertussis_A. The sequence goes on from CALRVU010000089.1 coordinate 64, forward strand.
CCCGTTGATCACCTCCGCTTGGCTGATATCTCGCAGTTTCCAGTCTGGGAGTTTGCGTCTGATGAGGAGGGCACACCTGGCCAAGATGAGACCTGGGTTCGGCCTGTTGATGCAAAGGTTGTCCCTGCGGGCGCGTTTTCACTCTCGGTCGCTGCCAAGTTCAAAACTGCTTCGGGTGCTGAACTCTCCGGAATCGTCGGCGTCACGACATTCGGAGGACTTGAAATCGAACACGGCGCCGTGATCACAGCGCACGATTACGTTTTCATTCCGTGGCCCGGTTACGATGGCGCCCACCGGAGCTGTCAGGTTGCTGCGAACAAACTCGGCATCCCTGAATCCGAACTCTTCCCGCTGCAGTATGAGTTGCTCGTGCCAGTGGCAGGTTTCGAAGGTCTGGTCAGTGGCGAATATTCCTACAGCGACGCCGCTCAAGTCGGGCTCGCTCAATCTTTGGCCTTTTCAAAGTTGTTGCGTGCCAGTGACTGACTCCCAGGACGATTTTCGATGTCCACCGCCCGATTGTTTCTTCAACCCTCAGCACCAACGCCAGATCTCGAAGTACAAGCTCTCATGAACACCCGTCGTCTTGTTGCCTTGATCATCTTCGTCGCTGCTGCTTTTCTCGCTGCCAAAACTCGCCACGGTGACTTTTTGGGCATGCTCGATCCGGTCATTTTCCTCATTGCCGTGCTTGTCGCCATCATCGCTCTAGGCGCCTTCGTTTTCAATGTTCCCTTAGGGCCGCCCAACTACACGGACAGCGGCTTTGGCATGCATGAGCCCGTGGGTAAAGGTCTGGGAAAGCTGGGCTTGCTCGTCTTCGCAGCCGCCCCACTGTTCATCGCGGTCAGAGGCATCTACCGCGGTGTCATTCCTTCACTCATCTCTGATCAAGATGTCGTCTTCGGCCAGGCTCCGATCGACTTCTTGGCAAATCTTGGGATCTGGGTATGCCTCGGGGGCGCTGTGTTGTTCCTGATTCACCAAGTGAGCGCTTCTGATCGAGCAAGAAGCAAGAGACGGCGCCGCCGATGATCGTCTGCCGAGGCGACAATGAATGAGACTCCCCTGCGACCTGGGTGCTCGCTTCCCCCTGTGAGGCGCTTCTAGTCAATCGCGTCAAGTCGGTGACCTTTTTGGCGGTGCGGCATGCCAGCAACCGACTTTCGGGGCGATTTTCGGTATCCGCAGTCCGATTGTTTCGCGAACTCTTCAGTCGAGAGAACCTGCCCCGGCGTGCCGCGCCAGTCCTTCATCTCAAACGTCAGGCAACATGATGCGCCAGATCTGCTTCACGATGGTTTGTCTGTTCACAGCCGTGAATTGCGAAGCCGGATACACCGAGTACCAGTTTCTCGCAGAGTCCTCCTGCGACGCGTTCTCAGTGACGACTGACGCCGTGCCACCGGCGGCCAACGCGCCCGACGCAAGCCCTGAGTACAAAGCCTACATGTCCCGCCCCAATCGAGGCCCCGGCGACATTTGGGCTCTCACTGGCGACTCGGTGTCGGGTACGCGTTGGGTGGACTGCAGTGCCAGCGAGAACGAAATCGCGTGCACCGTGATCGGTGGCTTCAGATATCAATCGTTCAAGTGCAAGCTGGGCCAGTCACCGGAGTGGTCCAGATCCTGCGCCACTCCCGGTGAGAGCCTCGGTCGATTGAAAATCTATTCCGTCGATACGAGTGAGTACGAACTTGGCGGAAATCCCATTCAGAATCGCTATTTTCAAGCTGATCTGGTGAAGTTTGGAGAGCGGTGCAAGAAGCACCATGGCAAGAAGTAACAAGCTCCTCCATCTCCAGTCATTCGCGCGAGATCGTTGAGCCTCAATGACATGCACAGCCATAACTTGATCTTGCTTTCAGGGTACCCTGCCTAGCTCATGGGCATTGGCACATGGCAGTCGGAGTCGTCACTTTGCCATTTCGTGGATTTGAATTGAAAAACTCTGTCATTGACGGGTTTTTATAACCTCAACTGAGGATTTCACAAGCCCTTGTCAATTGGAAGAATTTCGATTATTCGGGGGTTCAGCCCATGCCGCACATCAGTGATTTTCCAAATATCGGCCCACGATCCAAGCAGATGCTTGCGCTGGTGGGCATCACCACCCTTGCACAGCTCCAGGAACTTGGAGCCGTGCCGGTGTACTGCCAAGTCAGGCGCGCCGGCGCCAAGCCAAGCTTGAATCTGCTCTGGGCATTGGAGGGCGCGATCTTGGGAGTGCACTGGCAGGAGGTGGCGAGGATCCATCGCACAAGCCTGCTTCTGGCTCTTGAGGACTGCGAGCGCATGGCCTGACATCTCGATCAAGCCAACACGCGTTGGTTCAGCTCCCATGTTGAGGTTGCAGGAATCCTCGACTGGAATTCTTCTGGGAAGTTGAGAGAAAACTTCAGAAGCAAACCCTCAGCGCCAGTGTTGCGCGCTCTTCAAGCTCACATGGGCGCCCACCATGACCAAAGCCAGGTTCAGCGAGATCCTTGACATGGAAACGGGCCCTTGCCTGGTACGCCCGGACAAGGCAGATTTGCAGCTCGTATCGTCGATCAGTCGCTTTCGCAACCGCGGCTGCGCGCCCTATCAATCCGAGGAGACAGTGCATGTTCAGTCACGTGATGGTCGGAACGAACGACATCGAACGTTCCAAGCGCTTTTATGACGCCGTGCTGGGGGTACTCGGAGCAGGCGAGCCGTTCCGGAATTTGAATGCCACCGGGCAGGTGCGTCTGTTCTATCGGCACGACGGCAGCTCTTTTTGCTTGACCGAGCCGATCAACGGCGAACCCGCCAGCCCGGGCAATGGCGGCACGCTCGGCTTCAAGTGCAGCTCCCCCGAGCAAGTGCAGCAGTTCCATGATGTGGCGGTCGCACATGGCGGAACCTCGATCGAAGAGCCGCCTGGCCTTCGGGAAGGAAAGATGGGTGCCTTGCATCTCGCCTACGTGCGCGATCCCGACGGCAACAAGCTTTGCGCGCTCTACCGGCCCAAGTAGGTTCAAGCAACGTACGATCGTGCCCGTGAACATTCGACCCACACTCCTGACCGCCGCCATGGCTGGCATCGTTGCCGCGGTGGCTTGGCCTTTCGTCTGGGCAAAGTTCGGCGGCCCAGCGGCTGCAGGCGGCTTCGAGCTCATCGTCGCAACGCTCTTGGTCATTGCCCTGCCCGCACACGCCTTCGTGGTCGGCTTCGCCCGCACACAAGAGTCATTAGCGCACACGGTAGACACAGCGCTGCTCAAGCGCATCGGCGCTTGGCTGGCAGCGGCAGCGGCAACCACTGCGCTGCGCGCTGCCGTTGGCATCTGAGCCCGCCTTCTGCCGCAGCCATGAAGGCACGCCTTGCCGCCCTGCTCATCGCCTCTCACCTGGCGATGGGCGCCGTCGGGTTTGCGGGCGGCATCTACGCCCTGCCCATACTGATCGCTCCCGCGGCACCCAGCGCTGCTGACCTGAAGACCGCGACGACTCAGGTTCTGTTCACTGGGCAGTTCAGGAGGGCGTTGAAAGACAGCGATGCGCTGCATTGGGGTGAGGGCGACGTTTCCGTCGGTCCAGCCGCAATCACGCTGGCCGGCAAACTGGCCCCCGGGCCGGACTACAAGCTCTACCTGTCGCCAGAGTTCGTCGAGACGGAGGCGGACTTCAAGCGTCTGAAGGCGCGCATGGTGAGGGTCGGTGACGTCAAGACATTCGACAACTTCGTGGTGAGTGTTCCGGCAGGCATTGACCCCGCGAACTACTCGGCCGTCATCGTTTGGTGCGAGACCTTCAGTGAGTTCATCACCGCCGCCAAGTACCGGTAGTCCCACCGGGACACCGACCCGGCGCCGCCGGGGGACCTCCTTGGCACCGCCCTTTGCCATCGCCAGGAGATCACATGTTTGATCATGTCAAGTTCGGCGTCAGTGACTATGCCGTCAGCAAAGCCTTCTTCCTGAAGGCGCTTGAGCCGCTTGGCGTCATAGCCGGCGCCGAGGGCGATCCCTCCTACGGGATCGAGCTTTGCGGGGTGAATGATTCGTCCTTGTGTCTGTTCCAGGCCCAGGGCAAGCCCGCACCTCTGCACATCGCGTTCGTTGCCAGCCATCGTGAGCAGGTACGAGCCTTCCATCGTGCCGCCTTGGCGGCCGGCGGCAAGGACAACGGCGAACCCGGTCTGCGCCCTCGCTACCATGCCAATTACTACGCCGCGTTCGTCATTGGTCCGGACGGGCACAACCTCGAAGCGGTATGTCACTCACCAGAAGCTCCCTGATCGCGTGGAATGCACGCCTGTTCGCCTTTGTCTTTGCCGGCCTTGTTGGTGGCGCGGCGCTGGCGGCACCCGCGTCAGCACCGGTACGCGCCGAGATCGACGCCTTGCTGTCCAAGCTCCAGTCATCCGGCTGTGAGTTCAACCGCAATGGCACCTGGTACAGCGGCGCCGACGCCAAGACCCACTTGCTGCGCAAGCTGGAAAGCATCGAGGGCAAGGTCTCGGTGCAGTCCACCGAGCAGTTCATCGAGCTTGCCGCGGCCAAGAGCAGCACGTCTGGCAAGCCCTATCAAGTCAAATGCGGAGCGGATGCCTCGGTAGAGAGCCATCAATGGCTGAACAGGCAGCTTGCCGCACTGCGCGCCTCAAGTACCAAGGGCAAGCTGTGAGGGCGATGCCTGCATTCAGCCCACCGACAACGGGCCCCACTCGATGACCCCCATGCCGACCAAGCTTGCCATCATCCTCGGCGCGTCCGGCTCAGTGGGCCAGGCGCTGGTGGCCGAGGCACTGCGCTGCGGCCGGTTTTCCAAGGTCGTGGTGCTGGTACGTCGGCCGCTGGATCTTTCGGGCCTGACCGGCGGCGACCTGGTGCAGCGACAGGTCTTGCCCATGGCGCCCAACACCCTGAGGCAGGCGGTGGCTGACACGCTGCAAAACTTTGAGGGCGAGGCCGTCGGGTTCAGCGTGATGGGCGTGGGCGCCAATACGGCCAAGATGTCGCTGGCGGCGCATCGGGCTGTCGATGTGGATCTGAATGCCGCGTTTGCCTGCGGGCTGAAGGCGTCAGGCAAGGTGCGCCACCTGGCGTTCATGTCGGCCGTGGGGGCCGACATCCACGCCAGCACCACTGGCTCTGGCGCGGCGGGCATGCCGCGCTATGCCCGGGTCAAGGGCGAGGCCGAAGCCGCGGTCATGAACCAAGGGCTGGCGGTGGTCAGCATCTTCCGGCCTTCGGTGATCATCGGGTCGCAACACACGCCCGTGCTGCTGGCGGCCGCAATGGGGCTGCTGTCACCGCTGATTCCCAGGAAGTTTCGGCCGATCCGCACGACCGAGATCGCGCAAGCCATGGTTGCCGTCGCTTTGGAATCCCCAGAAGTGAGTGCCATTTACAGCTACGCTGAGATGAAATCGCTGACCACCCCGAGCCATCGGCAAGATGGCCCGCCCCGTTGAGCCATCACCCAGGAGCCCAGATTGGCCGCAGAGAATCCGTACTCACCGCCCCAGGCGGTTGTTGAAGACGTCTATGCAGACGCAGGAAACAACTCGGGGGGTGGCAGCACCATCACCCCGCCGGCGGGCGTCAAAGGCTGGTCCTGGGGCGCCTTCTTCTGGAACTGGGTCTGGGCACTCTTCAACAAGACCTGGATCGGGCTGCTGGCCTTGGTCCCCTACATCGGGATCGTGGTGGTGTTCTACCTTGGCTTCAAGGGCCGCGAACTGGCCTGGAAAAACAAGCGCTGGGACAGCCTGGATCATTTCAATCGCGTCCAGCGTGCTTGGTCAAAGTGGGCCTTGATCATCTTCGTCGGTTTTTTCGTGATCGGCATCGTGGCTGCCATCGCGATTCCGGCCTATCAGGGCTATGTCGTCCGGGCACAAGGTGGGGCCGGCTGACGGTGGCATGACCCAGCCAGCCGGCAGCTTCGGGGGTGCCGCTTCCATCACAGCAGGACTGACCCATGCTCGACCGCATGACGTTCCCTGTCACCGACATCGCACTCGCCAAGGCCTTCCATCAAGCGGCGCTCGCCACCGGCCGGCGTGACCGCGGCGTCATGGTTGAGGCCTCAACTGGCTCACATCGGCGTCTTGGCGATCGTCTCGTGCAGATCGCGCACCAGCATCAGCGCTGCCGTGCCGTAATAGGGGTGTAGCTCAGCCACCATTTCGCCCTTGGCGATCACCGGGTCGGTGGCGACCAGTCGCTGGACTTCGTCGACGTTGGTGCTGGCAAAGATGAACAGGCCGCGCCAGCCGTCGGCGCCATCAAACGGCCCGGCCAGCACCAGCTTGCCTTCTGCAGACAAGCGATTCATGTTGGCGAAGTGGCCCCTGAACATCTCGTCGCGCTCGGGGCCGGCTGCCACTCGGTTGGGGCCGGTTTTCAAGACCACCAGAATGTAGCCCCGCATGCCGCGCTCGTCGGCCCCGGTGGATTGGGCCAGCGCGGCATCAAAGCGGGGCTTGGCCAGATCAGGCGCGGGTTGCGCCAGGCAGGTCGCCGCATGCAGCGCGGCGCACAGGGCAAAGGCGGTAGAGGCAAGCACACGCATGCTGAACTCCTGGCTGAGGATCGGCCCATGGTAAGCCGTGCTGGCTGCGGCTCGACGCCTCTGCTGCATCAAGGCAAACTGAGCGCCGATTCTGAACAAGCCGGAGCCACCGATGCCAAGTGACGAGAAAATCAAAGGACCAGCGTCTTACTTTCCATCGATCGAGAAGAAGTACGGCCAGCCGATCGCGCATTGGCTGAGCCTGGTGCGCGGGCTCAAGGACATGAAGCACATGGAGCAGGTGGCCTGGCTCAAGGCTGAGCATGGGCTGGGGCACGGGCATGCCAATGCGATCGTGGCCCATGTGATGTCGACCCAAGCCGAGTGACCCCGACCATGTCGACCCTGAACGGCCAGTGCCTGTGTCGCGCCGTGCACTATGCGGTGCAGGACGAGTTCGTCTACGCGCTGAACTGCCACTGCGGCAATTGCCGTCGTGCCACGGGATCGGCCTTCAAGCCGTTTGCAGGCATCGAGCGCAGCAAGCTGCAGATCACCGCGGGGGCTGAGCACCTCAAGCGGTTTGGCGGTGCGGATGCCCACGACGTGCACTGCAAGGACTGCGGCTCGCTGCTGTACTCGGTGGTGCAAGACGGCCAGTTCGCGCATGTGACCTTGGGCACGCTGGTGGATGCACCGAGCATCCGGCCCACGGCCCACATCTTTGTCGGATCCAAGGCACCGTGGTTCACGATCACGGATGACCTGCCACAGCATCAGGAATTTGCCTGAGCCTTCCCATTGCCCCCGGAGACCCGCGATGAGCACCCCCGCCAAGAACACGATCTGCCTCTGGTACGACAGCGATGCCGAGGCGGCTGCGCGGTTCTATGCAGAGACCTTCCCTGACTCCAGCGTCCGAGGGGTGTACCGGGCGCCGGGTGACCATCCGTCTGGCCAGCAGGGCCAGGTGCTGACGGTGGAGTTCACCGTGCTGGGCATCCCCTGCCTGGGGCTCAACGGCGGGCCGGCGTTCAAGCAGACCGAGGCATTCTCGTTTCAGGTGTCCACCGCAGACCAGGAAGAGACCGACCGCTACTGGAACGCGATCGTGGACAACGGAGGCCAGGCCAGCGCCTGCGGCTGGTGCAAGGACCGCTGGGGCGTGTCCTGGCAGATCACCCCTGCGGCCTTGATGCAGGCCATCACCGACCCGGACCCGGCCGCGGCCCAGCGCGCATTTGCCGCGATGATGACCATGGGCAAGATCGACATCGCCCGGATCGAAGCCGCGCGCCGGGGTTGAAATGAACAAGGCACCCATGCACCAAGCTGTCCTCACGTTCTGGTTTGAAGAGATCACGCCAGCCCAATGGTGGAAGGTCGATCCCGAGTTCGATCGGCTGATTGCAGACCGCTTTGCGGCACTGCACGCCCAGGCGGCGCAGGCCGAGCTGTTTGAGTGGCGCCGCAGCCCGCAGGGCCGGCTGGCCGAAGTGATCGTGCTGGACCAGTTCTCGCGGAACATGTTCCGCGGCACGGGCCGGGCCTTTGCCGCCGATCCACTGGCCCTGGCGCTGGCCCAAGAGGCGGTGGCTGCGGGTGCCGACCAAGCGCTGACCGAGACTGAGCGGGTGTTCCTCTACATGCCCTACATGCACAGCGAGTCGCGCGCCATCCACACGGTGGCCGAGCCCTTGTTCAAGGCCCATGCGCCCCAGAACAACCACGAGTTCGAGCTGCGCCACAAGGCCATCATCGACCGCTTCGGCCGCTATCCGCACCGCAATGCGCTGCTGGGGCGCGAGTCCACGGCCGAGGAGCTGGTGTTCCTCACCCAGCCCGGATCGTCGTTCTAGGAGCCTGTCAGGCTTTCAGCCCGCCTGCAGCGCCCGGCCGATCAGGATCTTCTGGACCTCGGACGTGCCTTCATAGATCTGGCAGACGCGCACATCGCGGTAGATGCGCTCGACGGGGAAGTCGCTGAGGTAGCCATAGCCGCCGTGGATCTGGATGGCGGCCGAGCAGATGGCCTCGGCCGCCTCGCTGGCAAACAGCTTGGCCATG
>CALRVU010000090.1:0-8564 GCA_943371685.1 Bordetella parapertussis
GACTCACTGCCAGGCTGCAAACCCTCCGCCCAGGCTGATTCGCTCCACCTCATCGGCGGGGACTGTGACCCCATCAATCTTTATTGGAGCCACACAACCAAGCGAATGGATTGGTGGAGGCCATGACCTCTCTCAAGTCAATCGTGACAAGCAGTTGATTCCGATATAAAGGTGCTGAGTGCATGCGACTGACTTTCAGGACGATTTTCGGAGTCCACAATCCGATTACTTCGCAACCCCTCGGTCAACCGGACCTGCCTTCGGCTGGCTCCTGACGTCGAACGCCAGCCCGCACGCATCACTGCTACTCAACAAGAATTCAAGGGAGGTATACCTATGAGTGATTGGGAAAAATCAAGCAAGCCAAGATCGTTTTCTCCTTGGCTGCTTGTAGTGTTCATCGGCGCGATGATGATTCGCGAGTTCAGTAGCGGATTTCACAACCTCGGGATGATCGCAAGCATCGCGATCGCGGCAGGCATCCTCTTCTTCTTTCTGGCACCGGAGAAGTTCTCGGCCCCCAAGAAGACCAAGTCCGATGCCGATCAGGTCAAGTCCGAAGACGCTGAACCCGAAGAGAAGTGATGGCAGGAAACCTTGTCCTGGTGCAGACCCCATGGGTTCGAGCCAACCGATCGATCGAGTGGAATTCAGCCGGCTGGCCGCACTCCGCTCAGCAGTTGATCATCGCTTCGCGCGGCCAGCCCATCTCGGCCCCTCAGCTCCAACGTTAGAGGTCGCATGTTCATTCATCGCTCCCTATTCGCCATCGCATTGGTCACAGTGCTCAGCAGAGCGCTCGCTGCAGATCCCGTCAACTGCGAGGCAGCGCCAATGACGGCGGTCACGCAGCTTCCGCAAGTGGCGTCCGACTTGGCTCTTGTCTTTTGCTCACCCACTGGGCACGCCCTGGCAGCAGTAGATGGTTACGTTTGGTTGGCACCGGATCGAAAGCCGTTCTTCCTTCAGTCGGCCTCTCCTCAAGGACCGGTGAGAGGCGAAACTCAACACTCTACCTATTTCACCAATGCATCATCGCGTGTTCTCCAAGGCGATGCGCTAGAAAAGTCGAAGGCGATGTTCAAGGTGGAGTTCGGCTTACCGCCTCCTGATGGCCTGTCTGTGACGCAGCTGGATCTCTTGTCAAGCAAAGGCTTTCTCTACAACGTCTTCTTCTACGTCGTGTCCGGTCGTCTTGATCGCGTCATTGCTTGTTTGAACGAATGCAATATCTCGGTTGGGCTAAAACAGGTTTCTTTGAGCAGCCCAAATTGACCCGGCACAGACTCGCCTCTCTCTAGTCAGTCGCGCCAGGTAGTTGATTTCTGTAGAGATGCCGCGTGCGTGCGCACTGACTTTCAGGTCGATTTTCATTGCCTACAATCCGATCGTTTCTCTAACCCATCGCTCCATTGGAAATTTTGCGGCGTGCGGCTTTTGGGCTTCATTTCATTATCGCCCTACAGCAGCACGCTGAAAAATTCCAGTCAGCTCAAACGTTCGGTCTCTCCAATGCCATGCTCCACCTGGTCCTTGCCATTCTCGTTGCGGTTGTTGTTCATATCGCAGCGATGACGATTGCAGCTCGCGCCATCGGAGTGAAAGTCGTGCTGGTATCTCTGGGTTACGGTCCCACGCTGTTCCAAGTAAGGGGCTATCGTCTGGGGGCCCTTCCTATGGGAGGCTATGTCAGGTTTCGCCACACGGTCGATGACACCGTCCCCGAGTCTCAATTGAGAACCGCAATCGATCGTCGCTCAACGATCGAGCAACTGTCCGTCACTTTCTCGGGCTGCTTCGCGCTTCTCATGCTCGCGCTCGCGTTTCAGGGCACCAGCGCGCTTGAAGCGTTCCTGCGATTCCCCAGTCAAGTTCTTGCTGGGGCCGCGTCACCCATGGACGAAGCCCAGTCGCTCCTCCGCAGCGCGGCTTCCTTCCTCCATGCAGCTACCTTCCCTGCCACATTGGCTCTTGTGGCAGCCAAGTCTGCAGCCCTCAATCTAGTGCCGCTACCCGCCCTCAACGGCGGGGCAGCCATTGCCTTGCTCGCCAAACGCGCGGGCATCGCACGTTGGTGGCCGGCAGCAGCCACCCGATTCCTTCACTTCGTTTGGCTGGGTGTTTTGGGTTCGTGGCTCTTGGCAATCTGCTTGTATGCGATCAAAACTTAACCGCTCAGTCCAAGGGACGTCTTGCGGCAAGCCGCAAGCCTCCCCGTATCTCGAACCTTAGGCCCACGGTGTCGCTCAAAGTGTTCATCGCGCGAATGCTCCAAGGCATCGGAGCCATTTCACTCGTCGCCATTGCCTTGGTCGCCTTGCTCAACGGCTTCACTGACCTTTCGTCTGGCGCAAGCAGGGTGGAACATGAGTTGGTGTCACCGAGCGGCCGTTACAGGGCGATTCACGCTTTGACATCCACTGGAGCCGTCGGCTACTGCTACCAGTTCATCATCTTGGTTCCCGCCAGTCACCCGGTTGAAGTGCCGACTTACAGCAAGTCGAAGGACAAAGCAGTGTTCGCTGCGCGATGCGATTCGAAGGTTGAGATGGGCTGGCTGAGCGACACGCATTTGAAGGTCACCCTGGATCTAGCCTCGGGCAACGATGCTTACCTAGCCAAGTTGCTGCGAGAGGATCCATCAAGCCAGGTGCAGATTCAATACGAAGTCATCACCAAGTAGTTGGTGTGCCGGGCGGCCGGACAAGACGCTCGCGTGAACCTCCACCAACTGGACCCACAGAAACACGCGCCACCATGCCAGTCACAGAGTTGTCAGGTTTGTCTGGGGATCCACCATACCCCGTGCAGTTTGCACTGGCCGGCGTCAGTACTTTCAGAGAAGGATACGTGCTGAGGTTCCAGCCCTCAAAGGGTGAGCCGTGGGTTGGGAACTTTCAGAATGGGGACAGCCACTACTGCGCCTTTCACGAACTGAATGCTGAGCGTGTAGCTATCGTTGCTGGAGGGCAAGGCTACGTCATCGATGCAGTCAACAATGTCTTGCTGTACGCCTTTGCCGGAGATGCAATGTGCCTGATGCCAATGGATGGGGGCATGGACTTCCTGACGATCGGCAATACCCACATCGAGCGCCACAGTTCAACGCAGCTGGCATGGCGCAGCCAAAGAATCGCATGGGACGGTATCGGACGAGTAGCGCTTGAAAGCGGCGCCCTCATTGGGCAGGCCCGCCGCTTCGACGATACCTGGCACGCCTTCTGCGTTGACCTCCGTACTGGACAACACACGGGCGGAGCATTCAGTGAGACCTGACACCTCGCTCGACTCGACCTCACTCGGCTGGCCGCGGTTGATCATCACGTCTTGGGGCCAGCCGGTTTCGGCCTCGCAGTTCCAAGGTCAGGCTTCGAAGCAATGCGCTCACATCAGCCCTTGCCGCTCGACGCAATCTCACTCTTCGCCGGCACAAGTTCAATCGTCTCGTTGCTGGTTGTCCATTGCGCGCGTCGCGAACCTGGCACGACAGCAGTCGCCTTCGCCGTACTTCTGATGTGCGGCATGCTGACTCCAGCGAAGTACCCCCGAAATCTGTTGGCTCACTCGGCGTCGCTCGGTGTTGTCGTGGGCATGATCGGCGGTGGGCTCTATGCCCTGTTCTCTGGTTAGCCACACGCCGCTTGTCGCGGATTCCTGCATCGTCGTCACCCCCTCGCACAATCGGCCCCCGACCGGCATGCCTGGTCTGTCCATCACTTCATTCTCGACCAGCCCCGTCAGGCCGCTGTGGGCGGGCTAGCGTCAACATTGAGCATCTTGAGGAGATCTTTGTGCCCATCGAACCGTCGAAACCTGCGGAGCTGGTTTCCTTGAGTGGCAGCCCCATCTACCAACATGGCGCACCAAGTGCATGGGAAGCGCCCAAAGGCGAAGAGTTCATAGAGCAGATCTCAAGCCACATCGAACAACACCTGGGGTCGATTGAAACTGTTTTTCATGAGCTGATTTCTGACACCGTCCACATCGACGTTCACTTTGTAAAGCCAACAAAAGAGTTTCCGTTCGTTCAGCTTGTGACATCAGGCATGAGTGACCTCCCGATGGCGACGCCAGATGACCCAAGTATTCCGAAGTATGTCGAGCTCCTTGTCACGCTTCCTTCCGACTGGAAACTAGACCAACAGTCGCTCGACAACGAAGACTGGCATTGGCCCATCCGCCTTTTGAAGTCACTTGCTCGCTTGCCACACAAACATCAAACATGGTTAGGCTGGGGGCATACCGTACCGAACGGAGATCCTCCAGAACCTTACGCAGGCAACACGAAACTGTGTGGCGCCATCGTTCTTCCTTCCCTCACGGTACCAAGTTCGTTCCACGAGCTGATCATTCCAGAACACAAGACCATCACTTTTTACTCGGTGGTTCCTCTTTACGAATCGGAGATGAATCTGAAGCTGCGCTCAGGAACCAACGAGTTGACAGACCTGTTCGACAGAAAGGGTGTCACAGACATCATCGACGTTGGCCGGAAGGACGTGACCCGCAAGAGGTTCGGTTTTTGGTAGCAAAGACGCCCACCCCGCCCACCATGTCAAACGCTGGAAATTTCCTCGTCAGGTCGGAACAATGAGCGATATCGACGATTTGCCATACGAAGTACACACCGGAAGAGAGCTTGTTCTGTGGTACGAGGACTGGCAAACCAATGCGTGGATAGAGATGCTGCTTGCCAGCCCGACCCGCTGCAGTTGGCTGCTGACTTCCGCTATGCTCCCCGGGGTCTCTCCCTCGCACAACCAAGCATGACTGAATCGAATCCCAATCCCTACGCCGCACCATCAGCCACCGTTGGCGAGATCGCGGAACACGCCGATTCGGCGGTTACCCGAAAAAGGCTCATTCCAAGCTGGATAAAGGTATTTGGCTGGATTTTCATGGCAATGGGCGCTGTCATACCACTACTCACCATCGTCGCAGCGGCAATGGGCCAACCAGCCTCCTACGAGATCTTCGGCCTTCAGTATCAAGGATCGCCGTTTCATCCGATGGCCCTGCTCATCTCAGGCATCATTCTCTCGCTGGCGGTATCGGCGTACGGCTTGCTGTTTGCCAAGTCATGGGGTCTGAACGCTTGCCTGGTCACTGGATACGGTGGCGTGGCCATCTGCCTCGGCACCACGATCTACGCAATGACTCAAGGCAAGATCAGTCTGCGGTTAGAGCTTCTTGTCCATGTTCCATACCTGATGAAGTTGCACAAGATCAAACCACAATGGATCTCAGCGCCTGCTTGAGTACCAGAGTTCTGGCTTCGATGGCCGGTTGTCGCATTCGGTGATGAAGGAGGCGAGTGGATCGTCGTTCGAAATCTGCAAGATCTGTTTCGCCAAGCCAATGATTGGTCATCACGGTGTTCAGTTCTTCAAGGATCCGGATAGGTATGAAGTCGGTGATTTTCTTCACGACGCCCCCAAGAATCGGCTGAAGGCACCGTTAGATGTCATTCCGACTGAGCTTGCAGCAGTCTTGGTTGCCCAGGCTCAAGCGGAACTGCAGGAGTCCATCAATGCCGTGAGGGCACCCTGTCTTGCCCGCAAAGGCATCCAACTTGTCGTTGCTTCAGACGCACTCAGCGTCCACTGAATTTCAAGGTTGGCTGTCGACCATGCGCGTCTCTCGCACCTCGATCCTGATCCTGCTTGGCATCCTTGTGGCGGCATGGTTGGCCTTCACTTGGTACGAACGAAACTGGTACAGAGGTCTCGTCCCTGCCGCCATTGAGCTGGTCCGCACCGTGGCCATTGCTGAAGAGCCAGGTTTCATGGAGGGCTGCGCCGTAGCGGTCTTCTCACTTGGTCCATCATCCCTCGCCGGGATGGAGCAAGATTGGCGAAGAGTCCTGTCCGCTGCACGACAGGCAAGGGGAAACACAGAGCGGCGCCATGCCTATTCCGAATGGAAAGAAACCCCTTGTCGCGCGTCTGGAGATGGACTAATGCTGGCGGACCGATGGATCCACGGCCTGGACTGCGCTGAACTCGACGCCGACCTCCGGCGAAAGATCTCCAATTCCATGCAGTAGCCTGGCTCCTACTTCTCTCGATCCGCGGGGTCTGGCTTGATCGTCATCCCGTCTCTGCAAATCGTTGTGTTTTCCACCTTCGGCTGACGCGTGACGGCCAGCCCCTCCGTCAAGCCGCTCTGACTTTGGCAAGCCCCATGCCTCCAAAGTTGGGGCGCACAAACACACCTTTCACCATGCGACTACTGGAAATCATCCTCGCCACGGTCTTGACCGCTCTGCTCACGGACCATGCGCAGGCCGAAGACCTGACCGTGATCAATCCAGACGGACTGCACCTGTCTGCGAAGGTCGATTTCCCTTCTGGGGCCGGTCCGTTTCCGGCAATCGTGCTGGCGCCAGGGCAGGGATATCACATGAATTTGCCAGCCCTGGAGGGCGCGACGCGGTCGTTGACGGAACAGGGCATCGCGGTCTTTCGATTCAATTGGGCCTACTTCACCGCTCAGCCCAAGGGCCAGCCTTCGGCGGACTTGTCCAAAGAGCTGAAGGACCTTCAGGCCGTTCTGTCCATCGCTCGCAAGCATCCCAAAGTCCAGGCCCAAAACCTGTCCGTGGGTGGCAAGTCGCTTGGTTCCATGGTTGCTTGGCAGGCGTTTGCCGCTGACCTGTCGCTACGGAGTGCATTGCTCCTCACGCCCGTCTGCAGCAGCGTCCCAAAGGGCGAGACGGTGGCACGATCCGAGATGCAAGAGAACTATCCTGCCTTCGGGAGTCAGAGGCGCCCTACGCTTTCGATCTCAGGCGACAAAGACCCGCTCTGCGCTCCCAACATTCTGTACAGGACTGCGGCTGCGAGCACAGGTGCCGCGCGAGTCGCCATCGTGGGCGGTGACCACAGCTACGAGAACCGGGCACTGCCACCGCCTGCCGCAGATGCCACTCGCACCAGGAACATCGCTGCGGTGGCTACCCTGGCAGCGAGCTTTGTCGCGGAAATGGCAAACACCGCGCCCAATGCGCCCTGACCCTAGGTGTCAGGTCCCGCCTGATTCGAACGCTAGAACGAAAACTCCACCATCCCAGAATTTCGTATGCCAAGGCCCCTCGCATCCATCGGTGATCGATTCACTGCTCAATTCATCGACGGCTTGGCCGCGTTTGCAGTCGGAGCAGTTTTCTACTACTCCGCAAAGGCGCTTGGGTGGCCTCTCGAACTAGCCTTTGTTGGCTGGCTTCTGTACCTGCTCGCCTGCGACGGGCTTCCAGGAGGTCAAAGCCTTGGCAAGCGCATCACCAAGAGCTCGGTCGTTCACGTTGAGACTGAGCAGCCCTGCACTTATTGGCGGTCAACGCTCCGAAACTTCTCACTGATGATTCTCGGCGCCATTGACGTAGTGTTCATTGTCGGAAAGAGCCGTCGCCGCCTTGGGGACTATTTGGCCCGAACAAAGGTCGTGAAGGCAGATCGGTAATCAGCTTGCGACCGAGCCCCACCGTGCGCGATCCATCTGAAGACCCCTCATCGTGGCTCCTGGGAACGTGGCGCTCTGAGAAGAGCCGTTCGTTGGAGGAATGGTTGTTCGCCGAGGGGAGCAAAGAGGCGATGCGTGCCATTCTTGAACGAGATCTCGGCAAGCTGGTGCATCACTTCAGCCGCGTCCAATGCGAAACCTACTCGCCTTTTGAGGACAGGTGGTTTCGGGGGCGCTACCGGGTAGCGTGGAGCAACAAGGAAGCAGTCTTTATCGTCACTGGACCCAAGCGCCAAGAGGAAGGTCAGCTCATCCGGTTTCTCGGCCCGGATCTGTACTGGGTGCACGCGGGCAGGAACATCGAGTACTTCGCTCGGCTTCCGTCGGCCGAGGCCAAGGAACTTCGCCGGTCAAGACTCACACGCAGCCACATCGCTGATGTCGAACCTCTCCTCCAAGTTGACCCGCGCCGGTAGGCAGCGCACGCCTCTTCCGCTACGCTTGAGGCATCAAGGAAGACCCGTGAACCACGCCATGCAGCAACAACAGCCACCACTGTCACTTCATGGGTCCTGCCACTGCGGGGCCGTTCGCCTGACTCTTCCGAGCGCGCCAGAGAAGGCGACCAGCTGCAACTGCTCATTGTGTCGCCGCACAGGTGCCATCATGGGCTACTACGAGTTTGGAACGGTTCTGGTCCAGGGTCATCCCGAGAATACGCAAGAGTATGTCTGCGGAGATCGGACGCTGAAGAACATCCGCTGCAGGACCTGCGGCATCGTGACACATTGGGAGCCACTGGATTCGGAGCCCGGCGCGAGGCACGGTGTGAACCTGCGCATCTTTGATCCAGAGCTGTTGGCGTCCGTGCCCATTCGGCGCTTCGACGGCGCGGACACCTGGACCTTCCTCGATTGAACAGCGGCTTCCGTGCCGGTCGGTCAGTGATCGCAAGAAGCGGCCGGCTGATCGGACAGCTCATCCTCAAACCTTGGGCATCGCAGTCTGCCGCTGGCGCATCCATGAACACGTTTGGCGCTGCACACGGCCATTTCGTCGCAGGGTCGTGGCAGCGCAAGGCCTTTCGACAGACAGTCTCCCCA
>CALRVU010000091.1:0-8561 GCA_943371685.1 Bordetella parapertussis
CAGCAGCTCAGCGGCCAGTCGCTCGGCATGGTTTTCGGTGCGCAGGCGCTGATAGGCTGCCTCGGCCTCAGGATGGCGACGGCGCAGGAAATTGAGCCATTGCTTGAGCCGGCCGGCCTGGTAGCGCGCAGGCAGGCGCGTGCGCACCACGTCCCAGAAAATCGCGCACAGGTCCAGCACCTCGGGCCACTGCAGACCCTCCCGGCCAGGGGGCTGCGCCGAGCCGGCCACCGGCAACGCCGCCAGCACCGCCAACGCCAGCCCCGGATCGGCCACCATGCCACGCCCCAGCATCAGGGCATCGCAGCCCGACTCGGCCCGGCAGCGCAAGGCATCGGCCACCGTCCAGATCTCGCCGTTGGCCACCACCGGAACCGACACGGCCTCTCGGATGTGGCCGATCCGGTCCCAGTAGGCCGGCGGGCGGTAGCCCTGGGCCTTGGTGCGGCCATGCACCACCAGCTCCATGGCGCCACCCGCTGCCAGGGCGCGGGCGCAGTCCACGGCGCGGGCATCGTCCTCGGTGCCCAGGCGCATCTTGGCCGACACCACGGTGCCGGGCGGCACCGTCCTGCAGACCTCAGCCAGGATCCGGTGCAAGAGCTCGGGATCGTCCAGCAGCGAGGCCCCACCGCCATGGCGGTTGACCACCTTGGCCGGACAGCCGAAATTAAGGTCGACACCATGGGGGCTCAAGCCCGCCAGACAGGCCGCGTTGTCAGCCAGGCAGACCGGATCAGAGCCCAGCAACTGGCCACGCACCGGCACGCCCGCAGGCGTGCTGCCGCCCATCAACAGCTCGGGCATGATGCGCTCGAACACCCGCTCGGGCAGCAGCCGGTCGGTGACGCGGATGAACTCGCTCACACAGCGGTCCACGCCACCGGCGCGGGTCAGCGCGTCACGAAGGGCAAAGTCCAGCAGACCCTCCATGGGAGCCAACAGCAATCTCATGGGCACCGCCGGGCTTGCAGCCATCAAATCCAATCTTTTCCGTCCAACCATCGCACTCATGCCCATCCAGCCTCAAGACCTGCGCCACAGCCCGGCGGCCGACCGCAACAAGCAGCCGCTGCTGGAAGCCTTGCGGCCGCTCATCGGCGCGCGCGGCCATGCCCTGGAGATCGCCAGCGGAACCGGCCAGCACATTGCGCATTTTGCCGCCGCTTTGCCCGACTGGCACTGGCAGCCCACCGAGGCCGATCCGGGCGCCCTGCCGTCGATCCGTGGCTGGTGCCAGGGCCTGGCCAATGTGGCCGAGCCCCGGCTGCTGGACCTGCTGGCCCCAACTGCCCCGCCAACCGGCCTGCCCGCCGCCGGTTTCGAGCTGATGTACTGCGCGAACCTGCTGCACATCTCACCCTGGCCGACTTGCGCGGCGCTGATGCAGACTGCCGCCCACGCCCTGCGCCCCGGCGGCCTGCTGCTGATCTACGGCCCGTTCGAGGTGCCCGGCCGGCCGCTGGCACCCAGCAACCTGGCCTTCGATGCCGATCTGAAGCGGCGCGATCCGGACTGGGGTTTGCGCCAGCTCGACGTGATCCAGGCGGCAGCGGCCGAGCAGGGCCTCGGATGGCGGCAGATGATCACCATGCCGGCCAACAACGATCTGCTTGTTTTCACCCAGAGACCCAGCGCACCGGCTCGCGGACAATCCGCCGCCTGATGCATCGAACAATCTTCACCACCCCCGGGATCAACAGCCTGCTTCGCGCCATCTCCGTCACCTGGTTGCGGCTGCGCGGCTGGCAGATCGAGGGATCCCTGCCCCCCGACGCGCGCAAGGCCGTCTTGATTGCCGCCCCGCACACCAGCAACTGGGACCTGCCCTACACCTTGATGGTCGCCTTCACGCTGCGGCTCAACGTGTACTGGATGGGCAAGCAGCAGATCTTCCGCTGGCCGTTCGGTGGCCTGATGCGCTGGCTGGGTGGCATCTCGGTCAACCGCGAGCAATCGACCAATCTGGTGGCGGCCTCGGCAGCCGCCCTGCGCGAGGCCGACGGCCCGCTGCAGCTGATCGTGCCGCCCGAGGGCACGCGGCGCAAGGTGCGCGAATGGCGCACCGGCTTCTACTGGATTGCCCATCAGGCCCAGGTGCCCATCATCATGGCCTACATGGATTACTCGGCCAAGCGCAGCGGCCTCGGGCCCTTGTTCGAGCCGACCGGCGACCTGGACGCCGACATGGCCCGCATCAAGGCCTTCTACGCCCCCTTCAAGGGCCGCAACGCCGAGCAGTTCGACGCCGACCACGGCTGAGGCGCGTGGCGCGGTAAAGTCAGTTGATGAATCTGGCGGACTGCTGATCGGCAGGCCCCGCCGTCCCCTGTGGGGCCCCGATCCGGGCCTCTTTCAACCTCTGAGGCCACAAGCATCGCCATGCGCTCATTGCCCGTCCTTTGCCTGCTCTCCGCCGCCCTGCTGGCAGCCTGCAGCACCACCCCAGCGCCCGACTCCAAGGTCGCCAGCAACGC
The DNA here is from genome assembly GCA_943371685.1 of Bordetella parapertussis. GTDB lineage: Bacteria > Pseudomonadota > Gammaproteobacteria > Burkholderiales > Burkholderiaceae_C > Ideonella > Ideonella parapertussis_A. The sequence continues at coordinate 2,478 of CALRVU010000091.1, forward strand.
CGTGCTGGCACCGAATGCCAATCTGGTGGTGCAGGGCATCCCGCCCGTGCCCCAGTCGCTGGTGGACAGCGTGGGCAAATACACCGAGTTCCGCGGCCATGGTTTTGTGGACTGGCATCCCAACCAGCGCGAGATGCTGGTCTCGCACCGCCTGGCCGGCGCCAGCGTCAGCCAGCTGTTCCGGCTCAGTGGCCCGATGGCCGAGCTGGAGCCGCTCACCGACTTTGCCGAGCCGGTCAGCAGCGCCAGCTACGACCCGCGTGATGGCCACTACATCGTGCTGGCCCGCAGCACCGGCGGCAACGAAGCCGACCAGCTTTACCGCATGGACCTCGACACGCGGGTCGTCACCCTGCTGAGCGCCCCGACCGAGCGCCATGCCGTCAATCTGTGGCTCAAGGGTCAGGCCGCCCCCGGCGCGGCCCGTCCTCCGGCGCAGCTGGTCGCCACCTCGGTGCCACTGGACCGCACCGCCACCGGCGGCAGTCGCGCCAGCGTGGACACCCGACTCTGGCTGCTGGATCCGCTGCGCCCCGAGGCCGCACGCACCCTGGCCACCTTGCCCGGTGGCGGCTGGAGCGCCGCCGCCAGCAGCACAGACGACCAGCAACTGGCCCTGCACCGCTACATCTCGGCCAACGAATCCGAGATCTGGCTGCTCGACATGGCCACCGGCCAGCGCCGACAAGTCCTGCCGGCCGCCGGGAGCACGGTCAAAGCCACCTTCCGGCCCGAAGCGTTCGAGCCCGACGGCAAGGGCCTGCTGCTGGCCAGCGACCGGGACGGCGAGTTCCAGGAGCTGATGCGGCTGGACCTGACCACGGGTGCGCTGACGGCCGTGACCCGGCACATCGCCTGGGATGCCGATCTGGGCAGCCAGAGCCGGGACGGCAAGCTGCTGGCCGTGCTCAGCAATGAAGACGGTCTGCGCACCCTGCGCCTGCTCGACGGCAGCAGCCTCAAGGAGCTTCCCCGCCCCGCCCTGCCGGCTGGCGCTGTGGGCGGCGTCAGGTTCCACCCCGCCACCCGGGAGCTGTCTCTGGTGCTGAACAACAGCGCCGGCCCCGGCCAGATCTACAGCCTGAACCCGGGCACCGGCCAGGTCCAGCAATGGACCCGCGCCCTGGCCGCTCCGGGCGTCGAGCCCAGCCGCTTTGCGCCGCAGAGCATCGTGCGCTGGAAAAGCTTTGACGGCCGCGACATCTCGGGCCTGATCACGCGGGCGCCGGCTGCGCGCTTCCCGGGCAAACGGCCGGTGCTGATCAGCATCCACGGCGGCCCGGAGGGTCAGTCGAGCTTCGGTTTCAATGGCCGCAGCAACTACTTCGTCGAGGAACTGGGCATCACCCTGATCCGGCCGAACGTGCGCGGATCGTCAGGCTATGGCAAGACCTTCCTGGCGCTGGACAACGGCTTTACCCGCGAGGACTCGGTCAAGGACATCGGCGCCCTGCTCGACTGGATCGCCACCCAACCCGACCTCGACGCCAGCCGGGTGCTGGTCACCGGCGGCAGCTACGGCGGCTACATGAGCCTGGCCGTGGCGACGAACTACGCCGACAAGATCGCCGGCGCGATCGACATCGTCGGCATCTCGCATTTCGTCACCTTCCTCAACAACACCGAAAGCTACCGCCGTGACCTGCGCCGGGTGGAATACGGCGACGAACGCGACCCGGCCATGCGGGCGCACCTCGACAAGATCTCGCCGTTGACCAATGCCGCCAAGATCCGCAAGCCCTTGTTCGTGGTGCAGGGCAAGAACGATCCGCGTGTACCCTACACCGAGGCGGAGCAGATCGTCGCCAAGGTGCGAGCCAATGGCACACCGGTCTGGTATCTGCGCGCCGAGAACGAAGGCCATGGCTTCCGCCGCAAAGAGAACGCCGACTACGAGTTCTACGCCACCATTCTCTTCATGCAGCAGACCCTGCTGAAGTGAAGCCAGGGCCGGATGGTCACCCACGAACCGACCATCCGGAACGCTCCAACCCAGAGAAGTCCATCATGACGATTCAACGCAAATTCAAGCACCTGCCCCTGCTCGGCACCTTGACGGGCGCCCTGCTCGCCCCCTTGTCGGCACTGGCCGGCCAACCCGTCTGGGTCAACCTGGGGGCGCCTGCCTTTGAGGTGCTGCGCAGCCAGCAACCGGGTGTCAGCAGCCTGGCTCAGCGCCAGTTGCCCGTCAGCCTGGGCGCCCGCAGCGCCAGCGACACGGTGCATCTGGTGCGGATCGACGAGGACAGCCTGCCCCGGCTGGGTGACGCCCTGCACAGCGAGTTGCGCCGCTGCGGCGGCTACACCGTGCATGCCACGCGGGCCGAGGCCCTGGCCAGCCTGGACCGGCTGAGCGCCGCAATGACCCGCGCCGACGCGGTCGCGCCCAGCTATGCCATTGACAACCAGGCTCAGGTCCAGCCCCTGATCAACCAGGTGCAGGACAGCCAGATCCTCAACACCATCCAGACCCTGTCGGCCTTCCAGAACCGCTATTACAAGACCAGTGCCGGCGTGGCCGCCTCGGACGCGATTGCCAACAACTGGCGCGCGCTGGCTGCCGGCCGCAGCGATGTGTCGGTGCGGCAAGTGACCCACAAGGGCTGGCCGCAGAAATCGGTGGTGCTGACGATCAAGGGCACGGCCAAGCCGGCAGAGATCGTCGTGATGGGTGCCCACCTCGACTCCATCGTCTCCGGACCGGTGAGTGAGACCACCCGCTCACCCGGCGCTGATGACGACGCCTCGGGCGTGGCCAGCCTGACGGAAGTGCTGCGGGTGATGATGGCCAGTGGCTACAAGCCGCGCCGCACCATCGAACTGATGGCCTATGCCGCCGAGGAAGTGGGCCTGCGCGGCTCGCAGGCCATCGCCAACAGCTACAAGCTGGGTCGCAAGAAGGTGGTGGGCGTGTTGCAGCTTGACATGACCAACTACGAAGGCAGCGTCAACGACATCTACCTCTACACCGACTACACCAACGCGGCGCAGAACACCTTCGTGGCCAACCTGGCGGCGACCTACCTGCCCACGCTGACCGTCGGCTATGACCGTTGTGGCTATGGGTGTTCTGACCATGCCTCGTGGACGGGCGCCGGATTTGCGGCATCCTTCCCCTTCGAGTCGGCGTTCAACGACGACAACCCCTTCATCCACACCGCCAACGACACCCTGGCCAACATGGGCAACCAGGCCAGCCACGCCGCCAAGTTCACCAAGCTGGCGCTGGCTTTCGGTATCGAGTTGGGAACCGACGGGCCGGTGGCCGTCGCCCGCTGATCGATCGGACCTTCCATGCCTCTGCGCTTCACCTCGTTTCTGGCCGTCACCTGTGCCGCTCTGAGTGCGGCCTTGTTCAGCCTGCCGGCCCATGCCGTGCTGGCCGTGGGCGCCAAGGCGCCCGACTTCCAGACCGAGGCCGCGCTGGGTGGCAAGAAGACCCGCTTCGCGCTGGCCGATGCGCTCAAGAAGGGGCCGGTGGTGCTGTACTTCTACCCCAAGGCCTTCACCAGCGGCTGCACGGTGGAGGCCCATCTGTTTGCCGAGGCCACGCCCCAGTTCGACGCGCTGGGCGCCACGGTGGTCGGCATGTCGAACGACGACATCACCACCTTGCAGAAGTTCTCAGTCGAAGCCTGCCGCAACAAGTTTGCGGTGGCAGCCGACAGCGGTGGCAAGGTGATCAAGGCCTATGACGCGGGTCTGATGATGGTGCCCGGCATGGCCGACCGCATCTCCTATGTCATCAGCCCCGAGGGCCAGGTGTTGCTGGCCTACTCGAGCATGAGCCCCGAAGGCCATGTCAGCGAGACGCTGAAGGCCGTGCAGGCCTGGCGCGCCCGCTCGCCCAAGCCCTGAGCCTGCACCGTCAGCCCCGCCGCACCTTGGCCACCTCCTTGGCGTGGCGGCTGCGGGCCTTCCACTCCGCCAGCTGGACACGTCGGTCCAGCACCGTCATCTCATGCCGCTGGGCCTCGCGCAGCAGCTTGCGGTAGCTGAGCAGGCGCTCGGCCGAGACGGCGCCGCGCACCGCACATCCCGGCTCATCCTCGTGCTGGCAATTGCGGAAGCGGCACTGCTCGGCCAGGCCCGACACATCATCAAAGGCCTGCGCCAGTTGCCGCTCGTCGGCATCGAGCTGCAGGCCGCGCAGGCCTGGCGTGTCGATGATGCAGGCGCCCAGGCGGCAACGATGCATGGAACGCGCCGTGGTGGTGTGCCGGCCCCGGCCATCATCCTCGCGGGCAGCACCCGTCAATTGCCCGCTGAACGCCGAAGCCGGATCGCCTGCGCAGCCCGTGGCTCCGGTCAGCGCATTGGTCAGCGTGCTCTTGCCGGCGCCGCTGGAACCCAGCAGCACCAGAGTCTGGCCTGCTGACAGCCAGGGTTCCAGCCGTTCGAGCGGCTCGGCGCTGCAGGCATTGAGCGCCACCACCGGCACGGCCGCGCCACCGAGATGAGCCTGCACGGCAGCCACCCTGGCCTCCGGGTCGCGATGCAGATCAGCCTGGGTCAGCACCACCACCGGCGCCACGCCGGACAGGCGCACCAGCGCCAGATAGCGGTCGAGCCGGCGCAGATTGAAGTCGTGGCCGCAGGTCATCACCAGCAAGGCCGTGTCGACATTGCTGACCAGCGCTTGCCGCTGCCCGCTGCTGTCGCGGCGCAGCACCCGGTTGAGCGGCGGCACCCGAGCCGTGACCCAGCATGGCGCCGCGCCTGCGCGGCGCACCGCGACCCAGTCGCCCACCACCAGCGCGTCGTCCTGCGCTTGCAAAGCCAGTCGCAGACTGGGCCAGAGCTGGCCCGCATGACGGTGCAGTCCGTCGTCCAGCGTCAGCCGGTCACGCTGCACTTCGATCACCCGCATCAACTGGTCACCCGCCTCGGACGGCAAGGCCAGTGCCTGATTGATCAGTGAAGGTTGCAGGCCGATGGCCCGCAGGTTCAGGAAATGGATCGTTTCGATCATCGTGTTCAGTCATCCATCCAGCGGCGGCACGAATGCACGCCAAAGACACCGGTCAAGCATGCCGGTGCAAGCGGGGGATGCGGGCTGCGGCGGAACGCCACCGCAGTGAACACGCAAGCACTGAGGATCAGCAGACAGGTCAGCGGTGACGGAAATCACCGGACCTGGAGACCTCAGCTTGTCAATTCGTGGCGGCGCTCAGGCGGCAGCTCGCAAAGAAGAGGAGATATCAATCGGCTTCATGGCTTCCTCCTGTCTGGCACGAATGAACAAGCAACAAGTCTCTTCCGGCCCGGACGAACTGTCAAGCCAACCCGTTCCGGAAGCTTCGAACTCAATCGCTGCCACCTGGCGTCTTGGGCATCAACTGATACCAGCTGGTGCCGCCCTCGCCCAGCAGGACGCCCGCGTTGGGCACGCCGGCGCCGGTGTAGAGCACATCCTTGAGCACGATCTTGTAGTCCGAAGACGCCGGACTGCCACCTTGCACCTGCCCAGCGACCGACCAGTCCAGCCAACCGCTGGAGGTGGCAGGCACCTCGACGCTGAAGTTCACGCCGTTCATCTCGGCTTGCGACGCAGACACCGTCGTCTTGGGCTGCGCCACATCCAGCTTGTATTTGGACAAGCTCGACTGACCGCTGAAGCCCGTCGCCGTGGCTTCGTTGCTCCCCTGGTAGACCCGCCCCGCAGGCGACAGGCTGCCCAAGGGTGAAACCAGCACCGTGTGGTTGAAACTGACGCTTCCCAGCGGCGGCATGCCATGTTTGCCGACTACCTTGAACCGGAACACGACCGATCCCAGGGCGAACAGCTCGCCAGGCGTGAGCGGCTTGCCATTGGGCTGCGCCAGCGAGTAGAGCATGGTGCTGCTGGTTTGCGCCCCGGCCACGCCGCTCGGGTTCTGCACCGCGCGCATGCGCAGCTCCACCAGAGGGCAAGATTGGTAGCAGGCCTTGCCCATCGACTGCTGGTGTTTGGTCGACAGGTCGGCGCCGTTGTGGTTTTCGACATAGGCCGCCGAGGGGTTCTGGGCGTTGCCCAGTCGGATCCAGCTGGTGTCGGCGCGGCTGGCGCCGGATGTGACCGACAAGGCCAGTGCGGCCAGAACA
>CALRVU010000092.1:0-8560 GCA_943371685.1 Bordetella parapertussis
AGGCCATCGGCGAGACCGACTTCGAGCAGCAGCAGATCCTGGGTTACGCGCCGATCGAACCGGACGGCTCGTTCAAGCTGCAGGTGCCGGCCGATGTGCCGGTGGCGCTGGCCGTGATCGACAGCGAAGGCCGGGCTTTCCAGACCCACACCAACTGGATCCAGGTCCGCCCGGGCGAGCGCCGCACCTGCGACGGCTGCCACAGCCCGCGCCGTGGCGCCTCGCTCAACTCGGGCGCGCTGGTCAACAACATGCCCGGCGCGCTGCGCAGCGCCCTGACCAGCGCCCGCCTGTCCGGCGAGACCATGGCCTCGACCCGCACCCGGCTCGACCCGAATGCGCTCAAGCTGGTGTCTGATCTGATCTACACCGACCATTGGGCCGACACCAGCCAGGCCGGTGTGGTGGCCCGCACTGCCATCAGCCTGCGCTACACCGGCAACACCGACCCGGCCGACGATCTGACGACCGCAGCGCCCGTCAACGGCATCATCAACTACGCCGACAACATCCAGCCGCTGTGGACCCGCAGCCGGGGCACCGGCGGCAGCAACAGCTGCACCACCTGCCACAACGCCACGGCCACCAACACCCGCCTCAACCTGATGGCCACCGTGGCGGGCACCGGGCGGCTGGTGTCGTATGAGAACCTGCTGATGGGCGAGCCGGTGATCGACCCGGCCACCGGCCTGCCGCAGACCCGTCTGCGCGAAGGCGTGCCCGAGGTCGTGCGCCAGCCAGCCCTGGTCGAGAACGGTGCCAGCGAGGGCGACGCCCTGGGTCTGGCGCGCAAGAGCCGCCTGATGGAGATCCTGACCGGCCAGACGCTGATGGCGGGCAGCAGTGCGCGCACTTCACACCCCACGCCGCGCACCAGCCTGCCGGCCACGCCACCCGCACTGCCCACGGCCATTCCGGACCACAGCACCCTGCTCAACCGGGCCGAGAAGCGCCTGCTGGCCGAGTGGCTGGACCTGGGTGGCCAGTACACCAATGATCCTTACGACGCCTCGTCGGCGGTGCGCACCGTGGCCAACCTGAGCCAGGCCACCTTCGAGTCCAAGGTCTGGCCGGTTCTGAAATCGACGTGTGCAAGCAACTGTCACATGGCGGTGGGCAGCGGCAAAGCCACCGACTTCCGCAACAATCGCTTTGTGCTGACCGGAAGTGCGGAAGGCGATTACAACGTCACTCTCTCGATGATCTCGGACACCTGCAATGCCGCCAGCAATCCGCTGCTGGCCCGCCCCTCCACCATCCCCCACCCCACCGGTGCCACCACCCAGACCAAGGCGGTGCTTCCGGCTGACAGCACGGACTTCACCACCATCGTGCGCTGGATTGCCAGCGGCTGCCCGGCACCATGAGTCTGCGTCCTGAACCATCGAGCCGGTGGCCTGGGGTGGCCGGGCTGCTGCTGGCCGCCGTGCTGGCCGGCTGCGGTGGCGGCAATCCGATCGGCAATCCGCCCGATGTGGAGAACCCCGTGGGCACCGGTGGGCAGAAGCTGTCATTCGCCTATTTCCAGAAGTGCATCCAGCCACTGCTGGTTCGCAACATTACCGCGCCCGACGGCAGCACCAACACCTGCGCCTCGGGCGGCTGCCATTCCAGCGTCAGCGGCACCGGCGGCGCGCTGCGCATCGTCGACTCGGCACCGCTGGTCGATCTGGGCCTGACGGCCGAGGCGATCCGCGCCACCGACATGTACAAGAACTACTACTCGGGCCGCGGCGTCAGCATTCCGGGCGATGCGCTGCAGAGCCGTTTTCTGACCAAGCCGCTGGTGCGCGGCGTGCTGCATGGCGGCGGTCAGATCCTGGGCAGCGACACCGATCCGGTGGCGCTGCTGATCCGCTACTGGATCGACCATCCGCTGCCCGAGGGCCAGGACGAGTTCAGCGCGGCCGCCTACAGCATGTTCACCCCGGCCGACCCGGCCACCGGCAGCTGCAACACCCCATGAGCGCATCCGCATGCATCCGCCCGGCCTTGCGCTGGATCGCCACACTGGCGTGCGGACTGGCGCTGGCCGGGCCGGTGACGGCGCAAACGCCGGCCGATCCGGAACCGTCCAGAAGCACCTGGCTGGGCAGCCTGTTCGGCAGCTCGTCCGAGGGCCTGGCCAAGGTCGAGCGCCTGCGCGTGGTCGACCCCTATCTGGAGCTGCACACCGGCCCGGGCCGCGGCTATCCCGTGTTCTTCGTGGTCGACCGCGATGCCTGGGTGGCCATCGAGCTGCGCCACACCGACTGGTACAAGGTGCGCACCGAACAGGGTCAGCTGGGCTGGGTCCATCGCGAGCAACTCTCCACCACTCTGAGCGAATCGGGCAGCCGCAAGACCTTCCGCGAGTTGTTGCTCGACGACTACCTGAAACGCCGGGTCGAAATGGGCGCTGCCTTTGGCCGCTTCGAGACCGAACCGGTGGTCAAGCTCTGGCTGGCCTACCGGCTCAGCGACACCCTGAGCCTGGAGGCGGCCAGCAACCAGGTGCAGGGCCGCTACTCGGGCTCGACGCTGTGGCAGTTCAGCCTGATGAGCGAGCCCTGGTTCGACCAGCGCATCTCGCCCTATTTCGGCGTTGGCGTGGGCCGCTTCCAGAACGTGCCCAATCTGAGCCTGGTCGACGCCCGCCGCAGCCAGGCCAATCTGGCCCATGTCAGCCTGGGCGCCCGCTACCACCTGAGCGACCGCTTCGTCGCCCGGCTGGACTGGACCGGCTACACCGTCTTCCTGTCCGATGAGCGCTCGGCCGAGTACCGCGCCCTCTCCGCCGGCCTGTCCTTCTTCTTCTGAGCCCCGCCATGCTTGCCACCTCCGTACCCTCCGTCATTCGCCCTGCCCTGCTGGGTCTGCTGTGGGTGGCTGCGGCCGCTCCGGCGCTGGCCCAATCGGCCCCGCCCAGCGCCCAGCCGGTGGTGCCACAGGTCGAGCGCCGCGAGCTGAGCCTGCCGCGCTTCCCGTCCAACGACTTCGAGATCGGCCTGTTCGGCGGCCCCTATGCCACGCAGAACTTCGGCGCCAGCCTGGGCGGCGGCCTGCGCCTGGGATACCACATCACCGAGGACTGGTTCGTCGAGGCCGCCCTGGGCAAGACCACGGTCAGCGACGACGCCTTCCGCCGCGTGCTGCCCGGTGGCGTGTTCACGCCCGGCAATGAAAAGCTGCAGTACACCAACCTGTCGGCCGGCCTGAACGTGCTGCCGGGCGAGGTGTTCTTTGGCAGCGGCCAGAACCGCGCCATGCCATCCAGCCTGTTCATCATCGGCGGCGTGGGCACCACCCGCTTCAACGGCCAGCGGGCGCAGACCTACAACCTGGGCCTGGGCATGAAGGTGTTCGTGCGCGACTGGTTTGCCCTGCGGGCCGACATGCGCGATCACCTGTTCACCGTCGACCTGCTGGGCAAGCGGGAGAGCACCCACAACCTGGAACTGAGCGCCGGTTTCTCCTTTCTGTTCTGAGCGGATTTCCTGACCATGCTTCTGCGCTCCTTTCTCGCATCCGGCGGTGACCGGTCCTGGCCTGCTGCCCTGCTCAGCCTGCTTCTGCTGGCCCAGCCATGGGCCGCCCTGGCAGCAGCGCCTGCCACCGGTGCACCGGCGCCCAACTTCGTGCTGCGCACCCTGGACGGCCAGAACCTGCGCCTGAGCGAGCAACGCGGCCAGGTCGTGATGCTGAACTTCTGGGCCACCTGGTGCGGCCCCTGCCGCGAGGAAATGCCCCAGCTCAACCGACTGCATGACAAGTACAAGGGCGCAGGCTTTGCCCTGCTCGGCATCAATGTGGACGAAGACCCGCGCCAGGCCGCCGCGCTGGCCGCCAAGCTGGGCGTCAAGTTCCCGGTGCTGCTCGACAGCGACAAGCAGATCAGCAAGACCTACGACCTGAGTGCCATGCCGTCGACCGTGCTGATCGACCGCGACGGCAAGGTGCGCCATGTGCACCGCGGCTACCGCGACGGCGTGGCCGATCTCTACGACCAGCAGATCCGCCAGATGCTCAAGGAATGAGGGCCATGAATCACCACCTTCAACGGCTTCTGTTGCTGGCCGGACTGCTCGGCCTGGCCGGCCTGGGCGGTTGTGCCGTCGAGCCCTGGGTCAAGCCTTATGAGCGCGAGCGCCTGGCCGATCCGATGATGCAGTTCTCGCGCGATGCGCTGGCCGATCGCCACCGCGACCATGTCTACAGCGTGCGCGAGGGCGCCCGCGGCGCCACCGGCGTGCAAGGGGGCGGTTGTGGCTGCAATTGAGAGCCTGAGCCGACGCGGGCGCCGCGCGGCAGGGCAAGCCGCCAGCGCCCTGCTCAAGCTGCTGGGCCTGGCCCTGCTGGGCAGCCAGGCCAAGGCGGTGGACCTGCCGGCCGACCGGGCCGAGGCCATGTTTCATGTCTATGACGGGGGCGGCGTCAAGGCCAGCGGACCGGCCCTGCTGGTGCGCAAGAGCATTGCCGACAAGGTGTCGGTGTCGGGCGGGTTGTATGTGGACATGGTCAGCAATGCGTCCATCGACGTGGTGACCACTGCCAGCCCCTACAAGGAGAACCGCACCGAATGGAGCCTGGGCCTGGACCATGCCGTCAAGGACAGCCTGATCCGCCTGAGCGCCAGCCAGGGCAAGGAGCCCGACTACCAGGCCACGACCCTGGCGGCCGACGTGTCGCAAGAGGTGTTCGGCGGCATGACCACCATCAGCCTGGGTGCCAGCCGGGGTCAGGACGATGTCGGCCGCAAGGGCGACACAGGCTACTTTGACCACGCCCGCCACTGGCAATACCGGCTGGGCGCCTCGCAGATCCTGAGCCCGCGCTGGCTGCTCAGCCTGAGCGCCGAGGCCTTGGCCGACGACGGATACCTCGCCAGCCCCTACCGCGTGGCCCGGGTGTTCGGCAGCGCCGTGCCCGAGCGCCTGCCGCGCACCCGCAGCGCCCGGGCCGTCAAGCTGCGGCTGCTGGGCGACATTGGCGAAGCCGGCGTGCGCAGCGCCGTGCGCGGCGAGTACCGCTACTACCGAGACACCTGGGCCGTGCAGGCCCACACCGTGGAAGGCGGCTACAGCCGCTACTTCGGCAGCGACTGGCTGGCCGATGGCTTTGTGCGGCTCAACCGCCAGTCCGATGCGCTGTTCTTCAGCGACAACCTCAGTGCCGAAACCACCTACGTCACCCGCAACCGCCAGCTCAGCGCCTTCAACAGCCGCTCGGTGGGCGGCAAGCTCAGCTACAGCATGGGCGGCGCTGCAGCCGCCTATGACCTGAAGCTCAACGGCGCGCTGGAGATGGTGCGCTTTGACTACAGCCATTTCACTGACCTGCGCACGGGCAAGGCCTATGCCTTCAACGGCATGGTGCTGCAGCTCTACCTGACCGGCCGCTTCTGATGCGCCGCTCCGTTTCGACCCCTTGTTCATTTACCTTCTGGTGCCCGGCATGTTGACTCGATTGTTTGCCACCTTGGCGCTGAGCCTGGCCCTGCTGCCCGACGCTCCAGCCGCCGAACCACCCGCTGCAACACCCGCCGCAACACCAGCGTCCGCACCGGCGCCCGCCGCGTCAAGCCCGATGGCAGCACCCGCGGCCACACCAACAACCGCGCCTGCGCCCGCCGATGCCGGCGCGCTGGACAGCCGGGCCGAGGCCCTGAAGGCCGAGGTCATCCGACTGAACCGCGATCTGCTGGTGCTGGAGGAAGAACTGCTGTTCCCGGCCAGCACGCAGGTGGCCGTGTTCGTGTCCATGGACGTGGGCAAGCTGTTCGAGCTGGACTCGGTGCAGCTCAAGCTCGACGACAAGGTGGTGGCCAACTACCTCTACACCCCGCTGGAGGTGCAGGCCCTGCACCGCGGCGGTGTGCAGCGCCTGTTCGTCGGCAATCTGCGCAGCGGCAGTCACGAGATCACCGCCTTCTTCACCGGCAAGGGCCCGCATGAGCGCGACTACAAACGCGCCACCACCCTCAAGTTCGACAAGGGCAGCGAGCCGCGCTACATCGAGCTGCGCATCAAAGACACCTTGAGCAAGCTGCAACCCGAGTTCGACGTCAAAGTCTGGCAGTGATGCGCGAACGATCTGCCCTGCCCTGGCGACTGCGCACGCCGACCCGCACCATCGCGACGGGTCTGGTGGTGAACCTGGTCGCCGTGGTGGCCTGCCTTGCGAGCCAGGCTGCCCATGCTGCCAGCGCGCCTGAGCCGGCGCCCCTGCTGCGGCCCATCGAGGCGCCGCACTATGGCGATGTGCTGTTCCGCTTCTACCAGGACCAGACCTTGGGCGCGCTGACCACGCTGATGGTGTCGCAGCACTTCCAGCGCCTGGGGCAGCACGACGATGAAGCCGAGGTGCTGCGCGGCGGCCTGATGTTGGCCTACGGCATGCACCGCGAGGCCGGCGAGGTGTTCTCGCGCCTGATCGAGCGCAACACGGCGCCTGTCGTGCGCAACCGCGCCTGGTTCTACCTGGCCCAGGTGCGCTTTGCGCGCGGCCTGGCCGAGCCGGCCCGCGACGCGCTGGCGCGCATCGACGGACCCTTGCAGCCGGTGCTGGAGGACGAACGCCAACTGCTGCAAGCTCAGGTTCAATTGGCCCTGAATGACCCGGCCGGGGCGGCCAAGGCCCTGGAGGCCCTGGCCACCGCCCCTGGCCGCAGTGCCACCGAGACCGTGGCCACCGCCCAGGCCGCAGCCCGCAGCGCCTACAACCCGCCACCCGACGTGACGCGCAGCTGGTTCAGCCGCGTGCAAGACTGGCTGCTACAGCCCTTTCGCGGCAGCGATGCCCAAGTGCGGACCCAGGCCGACGCGCAGCTTTTTGCCCGCTTCAACCTGGGAGTGGCCCTGATCCGCGGCGGCGACGCGGCCGGTGGCCAGCGCTGGCTGGATGAACTGGGCCAGATGCCTGCCGCCAATGAAGAGCAGCGCACGCTGCGCGACCGGGCCAATCTGGCGCTGGGCTTTGGCGCCCTGCAGCGCAATGAGCCCGAGGCCGCCCGAAAGTGGCTGGAGCGGATCCGCCTCGAAGGGCCAGTATCGAACAAGGCCTTGCTGGGCTTTGGCTGGGCCGCCATGGCCCTGAAGCAACCTCAGCAGGCCCTGCTGCCCTGGCGCGCCCTGGTGGCCCGCGACGACACCGACGCGGCCGTGATGGAAGCGCGCATCGCCCTGCCTTTTGCGTTGGCCGAGCTGGGTGCTGAAGCCGAGGCGCTGACCGGCTACCGCAGCGCCTTGACCGGCTTTGACGAAGAAGCCGGCCGCATCGACGCGTCGATGGCATCCCTGCGCACCGGAAACTGGCTGTCTGACTTGCTGGAACGCGACGCCGCCGCCGAGATGCGCTGGCGCGATCCGCTGGCCCGTGTCGGCCAATTGCCAAGCTTGGCCCACGGCCGTCAGCTGGCGCCCGTGCTGGCCAGCCACGACTTTCAGGAAGGCTTCAAGACCTGGCGCGACCTGCGCTTTCTGCAGCAGAACCTGCGCGACTGGCAGGCCCAGCTGAGCAGCTTCAGCGACATGCTGGCCCAGCGCCAGGCCCGCTTTGCAGAACGCCTGCCCGAAGTGCGTGGCGAGGCCGACCGCCGCAATCTGGCGCCGCTGCAGCAGCGCCTGGCCAGCCTGCAGGCCGAGTTGACCCGCGCCGAGGCCGCGGCCGACGGCCTGGCCTTCGCCACCGACAGCCAGCAAGCCCTGCTGCAACGCGTGACGCGCGGACAAGCCGCGCTGGCCGAGCCCGCCTTGCCGCTGGCCGGGCCCGAGCGGCAAGCCGCGGCCGAACGCCTGCGGCTGGCCTCGGGCTTGCTGCAGTGGGAGCTGGCCCAGACCTATCCCGAGCGGCGCTGGCCCACCCGCCAGGCCCTGGTGCAGAGCGAGGCTGGCCTGACGCAGGCCAGCGCATCGCTCGCGGCCCTGGCCCGGGCGCAGGCGGAGCAAGCGAAGAACTTTCAACGCTTTGACCAGCGCATCCGCGCCCTGACCGAACGGATTGCCAAACTGCTGCCCGAGCTGGCGCAGCAAGAAGCCGCGCAGGCCAACCAGCTGCAAACGCTGGCCCTGAGCGGGCTGAGCCAGCAGCAAGAGCGCCTGAGCGGCTACCGCACCCAGGCCCGCTTTGCCATGGCGCAGCTGCTCGACAGCGCCCGACTGCCCCCGAAAGAGATGCCGCAAGACACTGCGCAAGAGGCTTCCCGATGACCGCGCCCGCTGACCGCCGCCACCGGCTCCACCGGGAAGTGCGGAATTCGAACACCCTGCCGCCACGTCAGCTGGCCTGGGCCAGCCTGCTGCTGCTCGGCGCCGGCAGCTTGGGCGGTTGCGGCTCGCCCAGCACCCTGCCGGGCGACGATGCACCCACCCTCAAGACCCTGGCCGGCCAGGCGGCACCGGCGCCCGCCCGCAGCCGCCTGCCCACCAGCGAGGAGCAAGCCCTGCGCGCCTGGCGCGAGCTGCTCGCCGCCCAGCCCGACCCGCGGCAGCGTGCCCAGGCCCTGCGCCGCCTGGGTGACCTGGAGATGGACCGCACCGATGCCGCGCTGGCCGCGGACCCGGGTGCCAGTGCAGCCACCGTC
>CALRVU010000093.1:0-8547 GCA_943371685.1 Bordetella parapertussis
AGGGCCAGGTCGCTGTGCACCACCACGCCCTCGATGTCGCCCGGGCCAATGTCGCCCGGCCAGCCGCTGACCTGCACATGGCGAAAGCCGTGGTAGGTGAAACGCGGCGCCCATGTCTCGCCCGCCGGGTCGCCGCGCAGGGTGTAGCGGTCGGTGCACTGGGCGGCGCGCAGATTGCGCATGTCGACCGCACCCGTCTCGTCCACGATTTCAGCAAAGCGCAGGATGACGGTTCGGCCAGCCTCTGCGCGCACGCGGATGCGACACCAGCCGGCAAAGTTCTGGCCAAAGTCCAGCACCTGGTCGCCATTGGGCAGCGCGGTGATGCTGCGCGGCGCCAGCGTCAGCGTAGCGCGGATCGGCGGGCTCTCCTGCGACATCAAGGCGCAAGGCGGCACCGGCGTGGGCCAAACCGGATCCCAGCCCGCATCGTCAAAGCCGGGCGCACTCCAGCCTGGCTGCTCGAGCCGGGCATCATGGGTTTCGCCGTGATAGATCTCGGCAAAGCGCACCGGCGCGGTGGCGGCGCGCCAGGCCTCATCCGTGCACACGCTGACGGTCTGCCCATCAACCAAGCTCACCTCCAGCCGGGCCCAGAGCCGCCGCGGCGCCGAGCCAAAGGGATAGCGGCCGCGGCCGATGGCTTCGCTGGCATAGAAGCCGTCGCCCACCATCACGCCCAGCGCGTTCTCGCCGGGCTGCAACTGCGACGCCACATCAAAGCGCTGCAGCAGCAGGCGCACGCGGAAGTCGCTGTTCTCCGGGGTCAGCAGGGCATCGCCCACGCGCTGGCCGTTCAGCTCGGCCTCGTAGCCGCCCAGGGCGGTGATCTGCAAGGTGGCGCTGCGCACGGCCACCGCCGGCAGCACAAAGGCGCGTCGCAGCAAGCGGGCCGGCTGAGCCGGCGCAGGGTGCCAATCGATGGCCTCGGCCGGCGCACGGGCAGGCTGCCAGGCGGGTGCGGGCAGTGGCGGATCGGCAGCCTGCCAACCGTCCGCCGCACCCTGGCAGGTCAGCCAGTCTTGCGGCCGCGGCGCCATGAACACCGGCAGCCCTGCCGCATCAAAGGCCCGCAGCAGAGCACCCACCCCACCCTGCCTGGGTTCGGCAATGAACGGGTGGAAGGTGCGCACCGCCAACGCCAGCTTGTGCGTGCCAGCTGCCAATGTGCCCAGGTCCAGGTCTTTGAGCTCGCGGCCGGCCATGGCGTCTTGTGACTCGAAGATCGCCGCACCATCAAGCCAGACGCCGGGCAGGCCTTTTTGCGCCGCCACGCTGAGCCGGGCATGGTGCAAAGGGCGGTCCAGGGTGAAGCACCAGACGAAGGCACGCGGTGCCTTCTCGCCCGGGCTGTCGCCCCAGGCCCAGTGCCAGCCGGCCTCGCGTTCAGCGCGGGCGCTGGCGTCTTCAGCCGCCAGCCAAAGGGGTTCAGTTGCAATGTTCATGGCGGTATCGGTCAATGCGGCTCAGCGCGCGCGGCAAGAGAAATAATCGAGTCAGGCTCATTGCCTTGCCAGCCAGGCCAGATAACTGGCCAGCCAACCGTCGCTGGTGTTGCCACGCGGCGCCATGGCGCCAAAGCCGTGGCCACCGCGCTCGTACAGGTGCAGCTCCACACGCTGCCCGGCCTGGCGCCAGTTCTGCACCATGTCAAAGCTGTCGGGCGGAAACAGCGGGTCATCAGCCGCCTGGGCCAGGAACAGCGGCGGCACCGGCTGGGCCGGCCGGGTGGCATAGAAGCCGCCGTAGATCAGCGCCAGCGTGGCCGGCATCTGCGCTGGGTTGGCCTGCTCCACCAGCGCCCTGCCCGTGCGCGCACCGGCCGAAAAGCCGATGTAGCCGATGTGCTGCGCGTCCACG
This sequence comes from Bordetella parapertussis, assembly GCA_943371685.1. Lineage (GTDB taxonomy): Bacteria > Pseudomonadota > Gammaproteobacteria > Burkholderiales > Burkholderiaceae_C > Ideonella > Ideonella parapertussis_A. The sequence continues at coordinate 1,861 of CALRVU010000093.1, forward strand.
CCCTGCTCGGCCGCATGGGCCTTGAGCCAGGCCATGGCCGTCTTCGCATCCTCCACCGCCGGGGCATGGGGCTGCAGATCATCGGCCGCCTTGGGCGCCCCAGGCGCAAAGCGCTGGGCAATCTCCGCATTCACTTCAGCGGCAAAGTCCTGGTCTTGCACCGGCGTCGGCTTGATGCGATAGACCAGCACATAGGCGGTATAGCCGGCTTCAGCCAGACGCTGCGCCACCGGCATGCCCTCGTTCTCGATCGCCACAAAACGATAGCCGCCGCCGGGCACCACCAGCACGGCCCGGCCATTGGCCTGGCCGGCCGCCGGGCGAACCGGATAGAGCAAAGGCCGCTGCACATTGCGCAACACGCGCTCGCGGCCAAAACCGGTCCACTGGAAGGCAGCGCCCGAGGCTGCACCGCTGCCGCCCAGTTCCAGCGGCAGGGGCAGGCTCATGGGCACGGCCGATTCCGCGCGAAAGACTGGCGGGCCGCCTTCGGCCGCGCGGGCGGCGGGCCAGGCCACCAACAGCGCCGCAGTGATCAAGGCGCCCAGTCTGGCGCGAGCAGGAATGGAAAGCATGGTCGGTAGCCCTTCAGTGCGGAGCTTTGTGGAAGCGGCCGTCCTTCATGATGGCCGCGAGCTTGTGCTTGTCTTGCAGCACGGCCACGTCGTCGGTCGGATCGCCGTCAACCAGCAGCAGGTCGGCAAGGAATCCTTCGCGCAACAGGCCCAGTTCGTCGCCCATGCCCATGATCTGGCCGCCCAGCTGGGTGGCGGCTTGCAGCACCTCCGCCGGGGTGTAGCCGAGATGGCACACCCACAGCTCCAGGTCCCAGGCGTTGCGGCCTTTGGGGTTGAAGGGACAGCCATAGTCGCCGCCGGGCAGCAAGCGCAGACCGCGCCGGCGCAGCTGGGGTACCAAGGCCTTCTGGCGTTCCAGCACGATGGCCGCATCGGCCTTCATGTGCGTCATGTCAATGTGCGGCGGCGGGCTGGCGTCCAGCGTCGCCTGGATGATGCCGATGCTGGGTGCGATGAAGATCTGATCCTTGACCGACGCCAGCAGGTCCAGCGCTTCGTCGTCGGCATAGGTGCAGTGGTAGAGCACCCGGAACCCCGCCTTGACGCCCAGCTTGACGGCCTCGGCCGCATGGGCATGGCCGGTCAGCCAGAGGTCGTGCTCGCGGGCGGCCTCGCCGGCGGCCATCAGCTCTTCCTCGGTGTAGAGCAGCTCCAGCGAGGCGCCGGGCTTGAGCGCGCTCTCGCCCGAGATCAGGAACTTGACCGACTTGGCACCGATGTCACGGCAGCCTTTGACGAAGGCAGCGACATTGGCCGGTCCGGCACCATGCTCGTCGATGTGGCCGGACTGGACCAGCGTGCCGTCGGTCGGCGGCTCGCGCTCCACCGACGAAGGGATCAGCCGCGGACCCGCCAGGCCGCCGGTCTCGATCTGCTCGCGCAGGCTGATCTCCAGCGTCTTGCTCAGCGCCCCGGCCGAGTAGCAGCTGGTGAAGCCGTGGTCGAGCAGGATGCGGGCATTGCGGGCTGCGGTCAGCGCCAGCTCCTCGGGCGGCAAGTGCATGCCGGGCACGAACTTCTCCACCGAGGTGGGCCAGGTCAGGTGGGCATGGGCCTCGGTCAGACCGGGCATCAGCACGCCGCCATGGCCGTCGATGACGCGGGCATTGCCGCGTGGCACCTGGGCACCGTCGCGTGCCAGTGCCGTGATGCGATTGCCATCCACCCGCAGCTCGCCGGCAAAGGGCAGGCTGCCGGTGCCGTCAAAGATGCGCACATTGCTGAACACCGTGCCCGGTGGCGCCACCGGCGGCACGTACAGATGGTCCAGCGGCAAGTCCACCGAGTCACCCGGCTGGGCCTGCGGCTGCACATCCGACAGCAGCGCATTGGCGCGGGCCATGGCGCCCAGGTGGTGCGCACTGGGCTTCGGGTGGCGAGTCTGGGTGCTGCGGTCGACGGCGATCAAGCCGAAGCGCATGCCAAAGCCGAAGACCCACTCGAAGTTGTCGAACGCCGTCCAGTAGGTGTAGCCGATCAAAGGCACACCATCGGCCATGGCCGCATGCAGGCCTGCCAAGGCCCGGTCGATGAAGACGACGCGGCGCTCATCCGAGTCGCCACAGTAGCCGTTCTCGGTGATCAGGATGGGCAGCTTCAGCTCGGCCGCCACGCGCCGCGCGACGGAGGCAATGGCCTCGGGCGCAAACTCATAGCCCGCCCCGGTCTGCTCAGTGCCGGCCGGTGTGGCCACCTGGCCTTGCGGGCCATAGATCTCGCGGGTGTAGTTCTGCAGCGCAAAGAAGTCATCGCCGTCGATGGTTGGCAGCCACTGACGGAAGTTGCCATGCCACATGCGGGCGGCGTTGTGCTCGCCGCCAGCCACCTGGTGCGGCTGTGACAGCGCCAGCGACAAACCCACCTGCACACCCGGCGCCACGCGACGAATCACCTCGCGGGCCGCACGGTGGGCCGCGGAGATGGTGGCCACGCCGCGCTCATCGCCAGCCATCTGGAAGGCGCAGTAGGTGATGGCATCGGTTCCACAGGCGCGGGCCGCGCTGTCGCGCCAGCCGGGTGCACGCCAGCTCTTCACGTCCACACCGATCGGCGGCACAAAGCCCAGTTGCGCAAACATGCTTTGCAGCAGCACGCCGATGTTGCATTCATTGAGCGTGACCACCCGCCGCACGGCCGGGCCGAGCGCCGGCATGACCTGCGCCACATAGCGGGCAAACAACTCGGGCGTGCGCGCGCCGCGCCAGCCACCCAGGGCCATCAGCCACTTCGGCGAGGTGAAGTGGTGCAGCGTCACCAGCGGCTCCAGGCCATGCTCGACGCAGGCATCCACCACCGCGCGGTAATGGGCCAGAGCCTCTGCATTGAAGCTGCCCTCGGTGGGCTCGACCCGGGCCCATTCCACCGAGAAGCGGTAGCACTTGAAACCCAGCGAGGCGATCAGCGCGATGTCCTCGCGGAACAAGCGGTAGTGGTCGATGGCGTCGCCGCTCTTGTCCACATAGGGCGAGCCTTCGGCCATCTCCTCGGCCCAGGTGTCGCAGTTGTCGTTGTGGCCTTCGACCTGGTGGGCCGCAGTGGCCACGCCCCAGAGAAAGTTGGCAGGAAAATTGGCAGTCATGTTCGGAATGAGACGAGGTGTTCGGTAGGTTCGAAAGATTCGTGAAGCCTGGGCTCAGCGCGCAGTCGCAGCAGCCGCAGCGCGGCGCTGGCTCAGCTCAGCGTTCATCAGGCTCAGCTGGCTGCGACCCAGGGGATAAGCCCAGCCCATCACCGCGGCCACGCCCAGGGCCATCGCGGCCGGGATGACGCTCATCAAGGCCACGATGCCCTGCTGTGCCAGCGGCGTCTGGGCCGCACCACCCGCCTGATAGGCCACCAGACTGAGCACCCCGCCGACGATGGCGCTGCACAAGCCCGCGCCCACCTTGGAGGCGAAGTTGATGGTGGCGATCAGAGTGCCGACCACGCGCTGGCCCTCGCGGAGCTCGATGTCATCGGCGATGTCACCGTTCATCGAATAGCTGATCGGTGCGCTGATGCCCAGGCAGAGGTTGGACAGCAGGGCCAGCACAAACACCAGCGGCAGTCGGTCAGCGCTGCCCTGGGTCATGCCCAGCAGCATCACGGCACCGGCGACCATCGCACCCACATAGACCTGCTTCTTGCACAGTCGCCGGGTCAGCTGGTCGCTCAGCACCACACCCAGCACCAGCCCCAGGCCGCCCAGGCCCATGTAAGGCCCGATGAGTTCAGGCCGGCCCACCACGGCCGCAAAGTAGTAGACGCCGCTGGACAGCGGCAGGCCGATCAGCACACCCAGCACGCATTGCGCCAGCACGCCGCTGCGCCAGGCTCGGCTGGCCATCAGCGCGCGCAGGTCGGTCCGCAAGGCTGAACGCGGGCCGGCCATCGGCGGTACCCGCTCACGCACCAATGCAAAACACAGCCAGGTGAACAGCAGGCCCAGGCCGGCAAACAGCAGGGCGGCACGCTGGAAGCCCTGCGCCGGCACGCCGTCGGCCAGCACATCCTTGAGGATGGGAAAGCCTGCGCTGCAGCCAATCACGAAGATGAACTGGACAAAGCTGCTGACACCGGCGAGCCGCAGTCGCTCATCGGGATCGGGCGCGATCATCGGCAACATGGACTGAAACGGGATCTGGATCAGGCTGTAGGCGCACCACAGCCCCACATAGGCCAGCACGTAATACAGCGTGCGCGCCGCGCCCTGCAGCGGTGGCACGCTGAAGCTGAGCACCAGCGCCAGCGCCAGCAACGGCGCGAACCACAACAGATAGGGCCGGGCCTGACCCCAGCGGCTGCGGGTGGCGTCCACCCGCCGGCCGACCCAGACGTCCCACAGCGCATCGATCACCCGCACCAGCAGCAGCAAGGTGCCGATGAAGGCTGCCGACAGCCCCGCCACATCGGTATAAAAGTACATGGCCATGCCGCCGGTGGCGGTGACGGCAGTGGGCATGAAGTTGCCCAGGCCATAGGCCACCTTCTCATGGAAGGGCAGTCGCGCAGTGCTCATCAGGATCTTTCAGGGTCGGTCCGGGGACGCTCAGAACTTCATGTCGGCGGTCACGCCCACGGTGCGGAAGGAGTTGGCGCCCAGCGAATAGGCATAGCCCGATCCGGCACCCTTGCCCGGCAGCGGATAGAGAATGGCATTGGGCACCCGCTCGTCGCCGGCGTTGCGCACGAACAGGCTCACGCCCCAGCGCTCGTCCGGGCTGCGCAGCCCCGTGCGCAAGCCAGTGATGCTGTGAGCCTGATAGCTGCACTCAGACGCCAAGGTGTTGCACAGGCGCACAGCCGTCTTGTAGGTCAGGTCGCCACCCACGCTCCACTCATAGTCGCCCCAGATGGCCGTGCTGTACTCGGCCCCCAGCGTGACCTTGCCCTTGGGCGAATACAGCAGGCGTTGACCGCCCACATCCTGGCCGTCAAACTGGAAGGCAACCGGGTACTCGGTGCCCATGATCAGCGCGCCGCTGGCATTGAGCGACAGGCCGGCCATCAAGCGGGCGCGCAGGTCCAGCTCCAGGCCGTAGCTGGTCACCTTGGGCACGTTCAAGGGGATGCAGTTCAGCGCCCCGATGCTGGTCAGCGTGCAGTTCTGCTCCTGGAAGTTCTTGATCTCGGTATGGAACACGGCCATGTCCACATCCAGATGCTTGTTGAACAGCGAGGTCTTCAGACCCAGCTCGAAGCTGGTCGGCTCCTCGGCCTTGATCGTGTCGCCCACGGTGCTGCCACTGGCAGACAGCAAGCCCATCGGCGTGTCGTTGTCGATCTGCGGCGCCTTGTAGCCACGGCTCAGCGTGGCATAGCCGTTGGTGTCCTTGTTGATCACCAACTGCAGGCCCAGCTTGCCCGAGAGATTGCGCTCGGTCACCGAACCGGCCGCGTCCTTGACGGTGGCTGGCAGGGTGAAGGGCGCAAAGGCCACCGTGCTGCTCTGCACCTGGTCCGACTTGACGCTGTCGTTGGTGTAGCGCAGGCCCGCGAGCGCGCTCAGGCTGTTGCTGAGCTTGAAGCTGGCCTGCCCGAACAGCGCGGCCGAGCGCAGCGTGGCGCCGGTATCGGCCACATTGGTGATCGAGCGCGGCACCGGCGGCGAGGGCACGTAGGGCGGCGGCAGGATGGTGGTGGTGATGTGCTTGTCGGACGTGTAGCGCGAGAAGAACGCACCGGCCACCCAGTCCAGATCCTGCTTGCCTGGGCTGGCCAGGCGCAACTCCTGGCTGAACTGCTTGGCGTCCAGGGTCGAGTCGCTGGTGCGCACCTTGTCCCAGCCTTCGGACATGTCGATGGACGAAGCGTCCGGGCCGGTCTTGCGCTGGCGCAGCGCGGTGATCGAGGTCAGCATCAGGCCATTGCCCAGTGTCTTGTCCACCTGGGCCGACAGGCCGCTGACCTGGGACTTGTTCAACTCAGGCCCATCCGAGCAGACCTCGTTGTTGCGCAGGCCCACCGTCACGCCGCAAGCGGCAAACTCGGCCTTGGGTGCATGGTTGCCAGCGGTGTTGCTGTCATAGGCAATGGCCGGCGCAAAGAAGGTGGCGCCGGTGGTCTTGCTGCGATCGTGCTCGGCAATCAGATTGATGCTGAGGTCCGCATCGGGCTTGTAGAGGTAGCGCAGGCGGCCACCGGTACCGGTGGTGGCGCTGTCCTTGTCATTGAAGACGTTGTGATAGACACCCGTCACGCGATCGGCATGGGCCGTCACTCGCAGGGCCGATTCCTCACCCAGAGGCACATTCAGTCCACCGCGCAGCACCCGGTTGCCCAGCTCCGAGCCCAGCGCGCCCTGGCCCGCCAGCTCAATCTGGGCAAAACCCTCAAAACGACGCAGCACCGGTGCCTTGGTCACCAGATTGAGCACACCGGCCGAGGCGCTCTTGCCGAACAAGGTGCCCTGGGGGCCGCGCAGCACTTCGACCCGTTCCATGTCGAACAGCGCGCCGCCGGCGGTATTGCCCAGCGGCACACCGTCCACCACCAGACCCACCGAGCTCTCGGCGGTGGTGGTGAACACCGCCGTGCCGATGCCGCGGATCGAGGCACTGCCGCCCGCACCGCCGGTCTTCTGGTCGCCAAACTCGAGGCTGGCGGCCGACTTGGCCAGGTCGCCGATGTC
>CALRVU010000094.1:0-8493 GCA_943371685.1 Bordetella parapertussis
CCTTCCTGTCCGCGTTCCCGATTGTTTCGCACAACGGTTTCGTGGAGATGAAGTTCATCGAGTTCAACATCGCTCGGCCAGCCTTCGACACGCGCGAGTGCCAGCAACGGGGCTTGACTTATGCGGCCGCGGTGCGCGCCAAGCTGCAGATGATCATCTATGACCGGGAATCGCACCCGGCCAAGCTGGTCAAGGAAATCAAGGAGCAAGAGGTCTACATGGGCGAAGTGCCCTTGATGACCGATTACGGCTCCTTCATCGTCAATGGCACCGAGCGTGTCATCGTCAGCCAGTTGCACCGTTCACCTGGCGTGTTCTTCGAACACGACAAGGGCAAGACCCACTCCAGCGGCAAGCTGCTGTTCTCGGCGCGGATCATTCCCTATCGTGGTTCCTGGCTGGACTTCGAGTTCGACCCGAAGGACATCCTGTACTTCCGCGTCGACCGCCGCCGCAAGATGCCGGTGACGATCCTGCTGAAGGCCATCGGCCTGAACCCGGAAGCGATCCTCGCCCATTTCTTCGCCAACGACACCTTCCGCCTGATGGACACCGGCGCACAGCTGGAGTCCGTGCCTGAGCGTCTGAAGGGTGAAGTGGCCCGTTTCGACATCACCGACAAGGATGGTGTCGTGGTGGTCGAGAAGGACAAGCGCATCACCGCACGCCATGTGCGCCAGCTGGAGCAGTCGGGCACCACCTTCATCTCGGTGCCGGAAGACTTCCTGGTGGGCCGCGTGCTGGCTCGCAACATGGTCGATCCGGACACCGGTGAGATCATCGCCAAGGCCAATGAAGAGCTGACCGAAACGCTGCTGAAGAAGTTGCGTTCGGCCGGCATCAAGGACCTGCAGTGCCTGTTCACCAATGAGCTGGATCAAGGTGCGTACATCAGCCAGACCCTGGCGTTGGACGAGACCGCCGATCAGCTCGCTGCACGGGTGGCCATCTATCGCATGATGCGCCCCGGCGAGCCGCCGACCGAAGATGCCGTGGAAGCGCTGTTCCAGCGCCTGTTCTACAACGCCGACACCTACGATCTGTCGCGCGTCGGCCGCATGAAGTTCAACGCCCGCGTGGGCCGCGACGTGCCGGAAGGCCCGATGACGCTGTCGAACGAGGACATCCTCGACGTCGTCAAGATCCTGGTCGAGCTGCGCAATGGCCGTGGCGAAGTGGACGACATCGACCACCTGGGCAACCGGCGTGTGCGTTGCGTGGGCGAACTGGCTGAGAACCAGTACCGCTCGGGTCTGGCGCGGATCGAAAAGGCCGTCAAGGAACGTCTGGGCCAGGCCGAGACCGAAGCCCTGATGCCGCACGACCTGATCAACTCCAAGCCGATCTCCGCGGCCCTGAAGGAGTTCTTCGGTGCCTCGCAGCTGTCGCAGTTCATGGACCAGACCAACCCCCTGTCGGAGATCACGCACAAGCGTCGCGTCTCTGCCCTGGGCCCGGGTGGTCTGACCCGCGAACGTGCCGGCTTTGAAGTGCGTGACGTGCACCCGACCCACTACGGTCGCGTCTGCCCGATTGAAACGCCTGAAGGCCCGAACATCGGCCTGATCAACTCGCTGGCCTTGTACGCCCAGCTCAACGAATACGGCTTCCTCGAGACGCCGTACCGTCGGGTGGCAGACGGCAAGGTGACGATGCAGATCGATTACCTGTCGGCCATCGAAGAAGGCAAGTACGTGATCGCCCAGGCGAATGCGACGCTGGACAAGGAAGGCACGCTGACGGACGAGCTGGTCTCGGCCCGTGAAAACGGCGAGTCGGTGCTGACCCAGCCTGAACGCATCCAGTACATGGACGTGGCGCCGACGCAGATCGTGTCGGTGGCCGCCTCGCTGGTGCCGTTCCTCGAGCACGACGATGCGAACCGCGCACTGATGGGCGCCAACATGCAGCGTCAGGCCGTGCCGGTGCTGCGCCCTGAAAAGGCCTTGGTCGGCACGGGCGTCGAGCGCGTGGCGGCCGTGGACTCGGGCACCGTGGTGACCGCACGCCGTGGCGGCGTGGTCGACTATGTCGACACCAACCGCGTCGTGATCCGCGTCAATGACGATGAAACCGTGGCCGGCGAAGTCGGCGTGGACATCTACAACCTGATCAAGTATCAGCGTTCCAACCAGAACACCAACATTCACCAACGCGCCATCGTGCGCCGCGGCGACAAGCTGGGTGCTGGCGATGTGGTGGCCGACGGCGCTTCGACCGACCTGGGTGAACTGGCCCTGGGCCAGAACATGCTGGTCGCCTTCATGCCCTGGAACGGCTACAACTTCGAAGACTCGATCCTGATCTCCGAACGCGTGGTGGCCGAAGACCGCTACACCTCGATCCACATCGAGGAACTGGTGGTCATGGCCCGCGACACCAAGCTGGGCTCCGAAGAAATCACCCGTGACATTCCGAACCTGAGCGAGCAGCAACTGTCTCGCCTGGACGAGTCGGGCATCGTCTACGTCGGTGCTGAAGTCACCCCCGGCGACGTGCTGGTCGGCAAGGTCACGCCCAAGGGCGAGACCACGCTGACGCCGGAAGAGAAGCTGCTCCGCGCCATCTTCGGCGAGAAGGCTTCCGACGTGAAGGACACCTCGCTGCGCGTGGACCAGGGCACCAACGGTACCGTGATCGATGTGCAGGTCTTCACCCGTGAAGGCATCCAGCGCGACAAGCGCGCCCAGCAGATCATCGACGACGAGCTGAAGCGCTTCCGCCTGGACCTGAACGACCAGCTCCGCATCGTGGAAGCTGACGCGTTCGACCGGATCGAGAAGCTCCTGACCGGCCGTGTCGCCAATGGCGGCCCGCAAAAGCTGGCCAAGGGCACGACGCTGGACAAGGCCTACCTGGCCGGCATCGACAAGTACCACTGGTTCGACGTCCGCCCGGCCGAGGAAGAAGTCGCCAACCAGCTCGAGTCGATCAAGAACTCGCTGGAGCAGACCCGCCACAGCTTCGACCTGGCTTTTGAAGAAAAGCGCAAGAAGCTCACGCAAGGCGACGAACTGCCGGCTGGCGTGCTGAAGATGGTCAAGGTCTACCTGGCCGTCAAGCGTCGCCTGCAGCCTGGTGACAAGATGGCCGGCCGTCACGGCAACAAGGGCGTCGTGTCCAAGATCACCCCGATCGAAGACATGCCCTACATGGCTGACGGTACGCCTGCCGACATCGTTCTGAACCCGCTGGGCGTGCCTTCGCGGATGAACGTCGGTCAGGTGCTGGAAGTCCACCTGGGCTGGGCCGGCAAGGGCATCGGCCAGCGCATCGGCGACATGCTGCAGCAACAGGCCGCCGTGGCCGAGCTGCGCAAGTTCTTCGACGAGCTGTACAACCAGTCCGGCGGCAAGACCGAGCACATCGAAGACCTGTCCGACAAGGAAGTCATCGAAATGGCTCAGGAACTGACCAAGGGCGTGCCGTTCGCGACGCCGGTCTTCGACGGTGCAGCGGAAGAAGAAATCCGCGGCATGTTGAAGCTGGCCTATCCGGACGACATCGCCAAGCGCAAGGGCCTGACGGACACCCGCACCCAGGCCTGGCTGCACGACGGTCGCACCGGTGAGCAGTTCGAGCGTCCGACCACGGTGGGTTACATGCACGTGCTGAAGCTCCACCACTTGGTGGACGACAAGATGCACGCGCGTTCGACCGGCCCGTACTCGCTCGTGACCCAGCAGCCGCTGGGCGGCAAGGCGCAGTTCGGCGGCCAGCGTTTCGGCGAAATGGAAGTGTGGGCGCTGGAAGCTTATGGCGCCGCTTACGTGCTGCAGGAAATGCTGACCGTGAAGTCCGACGACGTGAACGGCCGGACCAAGGTCTACGAGAACATCGTCAAGGGTGAGCACGCGATTGACGCCGGCATGCCGGAGTCGTTCAACGTGCTGGTCAAGGAAATCCGCTCCTTGGGCATCGACATCGAGCTCGAGCGGAACTGACACCTTGGCGGGCAACGCGGCCAGTGGGCTGCGTTGCCCTCAACTGACTACTAGGAGATATCGATGAAGGGTTTGCTGGACCTGTTCAAGCAGTTCACCCCCGATGAACACTTTGATGCCATTCGGATCGGGCTCGCATCGCCCGAGAAGATTCGCTCGTGGTCGTTCGGCGAGGTGAAGAAGCCTGAGACCATCAACTACCGGACTTTCAAGCCCGAGCGTGATGGCCTGTTCTGCGCCAAGATCTTTGGCCCGATCAAGGACTATGAGTGCCTTTGCGGAAAGTACAAGCGCCTCAAGCACCGTGGCGTGATCTGCGAGAAGTGCGGCGTTGAAGTCACCCAGACCAAGGTTCGCCGTGACCGCATGGGTCACATCGACCTGGCTGCACCGTGCGCGCACATCTGGTTCCTGAAGAGCTTGCCGAGCCGTCTGGGCCTGGTGCTCGACATGACGCTGCGTGACATCGAACGCGTGCTGTACTTCGAAGCCTACGTCGTGGTCGATTCGGGCATGACGCCGCTGAAGAAGTTCTCGATCATGACCGAGGACGACTACGAGGCCAAGCGCGTCGAATTCGGTGACGAGTTCGTGGCGCTGATGGGTGCTGAAGGCATCCAGAAGCTGCTGTCCGAAATGGACCTCGACGTCGAGATCGAGCGCCTGCGTGGCGACATGACCGGCTCCGAGCTGAAGGTCAAGAAGAACTCCAAGCGCCTGAAGGTGATGGAAGCCTTCAAGAAGTCCGGCATCAAGCCGCACTGGATGGTGATGGACGTGCTGCCGGTGCTGCCACCGGACCTGCGCCCGCTGGTTCCTCTGGACGGCGGCCGCTTCGCGACCTCCGACCTGAATGACCTGTATCGCCGCGTCATCAACCGCAACAACCGTCTGGCTCGCCTGCTGGAGTTGAAGGCCCCTGAGATCATCGTGCGCAACGAAAAGCGCATGCTGCAGGAAGCCGTGGACTCGCTGCTGGACAACGGTCGTCGCGGCAAGGCCATGACGGGCGCCAACAAGCGTGCCCTGAAGTCGCTGGCCGACATGATCAAGGGCAAGAGCGGTCGTTTCCGTCAGAACTTGCTGGGCAAGCGCGTCGACTACTCGGGTCGTTCGGTGATTACCGTCGGCCCGACCCTGAAGCTGCACCAGTGCGGTCTGCCGAAGCTGATGGCGCTTGAGCTGTTCAAGCCCTTCATCTTCTCGCGCCTGGAAGCCATGGGCATCGCCACCACCATCAAGGCGGCGAAGAAAGAAGTCGAGAGCGGCACGCCGGTGGTCTGGGACATCCTTGAAGAAGTCATCAAGGAACACCCGGTCATGCTGAACCGTGCGCCGACGCTGCACCGCCTGGGCATCCAGGCGTTCGAGCCGGTGCTGATCGAAGGCAAGGCCATTCAGCTGCATCCGCTGGTCTGCGCGGCATTCAACGCCGACTTCGACGGTGACCAGATGGCCGTCCACGTGCCGCTGTCCATCGAAGCGCAGATGGAAGCCCGCGCCCTGATGCTGGCCTCGAACAACGTGCTGTTCCCGGCCTCGGGCGAGCCGTCGATCGTGCCGTCGCAGGACGTGGTGCTGGGCCTGTACTACGCCACCCGCGAGCGCATCAACGGCAAGGGCGAGGGCATGGTCTTCTCCGACACCGTTGAGCTCCAGCGCGCGCTGGACAACGGTGTGGTCGAGATCACCGCCAAGATCAGCGTCCGCCTGACCGAATGGGTCAAGGACGCGCAAGGTGAGTTCCAGCCTGAAACCAAGCTGGTGGCCACCACGGTCGGCCGCGCGATGCTGTCGGAGATCCTGCCCAAGGGTCTGCCGTTCGCGAACATCAACAAGGCGCTGAAGAAGAAAGAGATCTCGCGCCTGATCAACACTTCGTTCCGCAAGTGCGGTCTGAAGGAAACGGTCGTGTTCGCTGACAAGCTGCTGCAGTCGGGCTTCCGCCTGGCCACGCGTGCCGGCATCTCGATCGCCATCGACGACATGCTGGTGCCGCCGCAGAAGCAGGGCCTGATCGAGCGCGCCGAGAAGGAGGTCAAGGAAATCGAGCAGCAGTACGTCTCGGGCCTGGTGACCGCCGGCGAGCGCTACAACAAGGTCGTGGACATCTGGGGCAAGACCGGCGACGAAGTCGGCAAGGTCATGATGAGCCAGCTCTCGAAAGAGAAGACCATCGACCGCCACGGCAATTCCGTGGACCAGGAGTCTTTCAACTCCATCTACATGATGGCCGACTCCGGGGCGCGGGGTTCTGCAGCGCAGATCCGCCAGCTGGCCGGCATGCGGGGCCTGATGGCCAAGCCTGACGGCTCGATCATCGAGACCCCCATCACGGCCAACTTCCGTGAAGGCCTGAACGTGCTTCAGTACTTCATCTCGACCCACGGTGCTCGAAAGGGCCTGGCCGACACGGCGCTGAAGACCGCGAACTCGGGCTACCTGACCCGTCGTCTGGTCGACGTGACGCAAGACCTGGTGGTGATCGAAGATGACTGCGGCACCGAGCACGGCTTTGCCATGCGCGCCCTGGTCGAAGGCGGTGAAGTCATCGAATCGCTGCGCGACCGCATCCTCGGCCGCGTCGCCGCTGTCGAAGTGGTGCACCCCGAGACGCAAGAGCCTCTGATCCCGGCCGGCACCATGCTGGACGAAGATTGGCTCGACGTGATCGAAGGCGCTGGCGTCGACGAGGTCAAGGTCCGCACGCCGCTGACCTGCGCCACGCGCTTTGGCCTCTGCGCCAAGTGCTATGGCCGCGATCTGGGCCGTGGTGGTCAGGTCAACGTCGGTGAGGCTGTGGGCGTGATCGCTGCACAGTCGATCGGCGAGCCGGGCACCCAGCTGACCATGCGGACCTTCCACATCGGTGGTGCGGCTTCGCGTGCGGCGGTGGCCTCCAGCGTGGATGCCAAGTCCGATGGTTTCATCGGCTTCAACGCCACGATGCGTTATGTGACCAACGGCAAGGGCGAGTTGGTGGTGATTTCCCGCTCCGGCGAGATCGTCATCTCCGACCAGCACGGCCGCGAGCGTGAGCGCCACAAGGTGCCGTACGGCGCGATCCTGAACGTCAAGGCCGACCAGCAGATCAAGGCTGGCACGGTGCTGGGCAACTGGGATCCGCTGACCCGCCCGATCATCACCGAGTTCGCCGGCAAGGCCCGCTTCGAGAATGTCGAAGAAGGCGTGACGGTGGCCAAGCAGCTGGACGAAGTGACCGGCCTGTCGACGTTGGTGGTCATTGACCCGAAGCGCCGCGGTGCCGCCAAGGTGATCCGCCCGCAGGTCAAGCTGCTGGATGCGCAAGGCCACGAAGTGAAGATCCCTGGTACCGATCACTCGGTGACCATCGGCTTCCAGGTCGGCTCGCTGATCCAGATCCGCGACGGCCAAGACCTGTTCCCAGGCGAAGTGCTGGCGCGGATTCCGGTCGAAGGCCAGAAGACGCGAGACATCACCGGCGGTCTGCCCCGCGTGGCAGAACTGTTCGAAGCCCGCACGCCCAAGGACAAGGGCGCGCTGGCCGAGATCACCGGTACCGTGTCGTTCGGCAAGGAAACCAAGGGCAAGATTCGCCTGCAGATCACCGATCCGGAAGGCAAGGTCTCTGAAGAGCTGGTGCCCAAGGAAAAGAACATCCTGGTGCACGAAGGCCAGGTGGTCAACCGCGGTGAGTTGATCGTCGACGGCGCGGCCGATCCACAAGACATCCTGCGTCTGCTGGGTGTCGAGGAACTGGCCCGCTACATCGTTGACGAAGTCCAGGACGTCTACCGTCTGCAGGGCGTGAAGATCAATGACAAGCACATTGAAGTGATCGTTCGCCAGATGCTGCGTCGGGTGCAGATCGTCAACTCGGGCGATTCGAGCTACATCGTCGGCGAGCAGGTCGAGCGGTCGGAGTTGTTCAACACCAACGAGCGCCTGCGTGCCGAAGACAAGCTGCCGGCGACCTACGCCGACGTGCTGCTGGGCATCACCAAGGCTTCCTTGTCGACCGACTCGTTCATCTCTGCGGCGTCCTTCCAGGAAACCACCCGCGTGCTGACCGAAGCGGCCATCATGGGCAAGCGCGACGAACTGCGTGGCCTGAAGGAAAACGTGATCGTCGGCCGGCTCATCCCGGCAGGTACGGGCATGGCCTTCCACCTGGCTCGCAAGGCCAAGGAAGAGATGGACGACACCGAGCGTCGTGCCATCGCGCAGCAGGAAGCCGAAGAGCTGGCCTCGGCTCAGCTGGCCACGCTGGACGCCCAGTCGGGCGAAGCCAGCCCGGAGTGATCCACGGGCTGATCTGAGATCCGCTCCGGCGGATCACGAGAAGGCGACCTGCGGGTCGCCTTTTTTTTGGGTGCTGCGGCGTCAGGCCTCCGGGGCGGCGATGTCGGTCGATGGCCCGGCTGGCTGCGCGGCCTCCCATGGAGCCCAGCGGGCAGGTGGCAAGACCAGCACCTGGAACCTTCGCGCAGCCACCTTGGCAGTCTGCAGCACCGCCCGGTCACGGCTGATCAACCAGCGGACCGGGCGCAGCAGCGCCAGATCAATG
>CALRVU010000095.1:0-8488 GCA_943371685.1 Bordetella parapertussis
AGGTTGCGATCCATGATGTCGGCGGCCAGCCGCGCCAGGTCCTGAGACTGGCTCAGCGCACGGTCCAGCGAGGTGCGCGCCAGCTCATTGATGGCGCCGTTGACCCGGTGCCGAGTGCGCAGACTGGCGGTATTGACCTGGGCCAGCACGGCCTTGAGGCGCAGCTGATCCCCGTGGTGACCGCCCGCCATCAGGCGGCCGTTCCAGACCACGCGGCGCAGGTCGCGATTGATGTCGTCGGCGTCGCGGTTGATGGCCAGCAAGGCCGGATGGTCCAGCGGCACGCTGCCGCTGTCGGTGGGTGCGTTGGCACTGTTGCCTCGGCGGAACGCCGTCAGCAAGGACACCATGGCCTGGGCCCGCCAGCCCGGCCCGGCATAGCCCTGGTAGCCCGGGCTGGAGCAGCACACGGCCAGGTACTCACGACCGCCGAAGGTGGTGAGCTGGACACCGTCGCCTGGCATCCGCACCAGCTTGGCTCCCAGCGGCACATGGGCCTCGTCATTGCTGGCCACCACCCGCTGATCGTCACCGATCAGCACGATGGCCATCTCCAGCCGCGCATCGGCCACGCCCTCAAAGATGCGCACCATCTCGTCGTCAAACCGGAACTTGAGCACCAGCACGCCCAGCGTGCGGCCGTCTGAGGCGGCAATGCGGTGGGCATAGCGCAGCGCACTGCGACCATCGGCCTGCAGGTCGCTGGGGCCAAAGCGCTCGACATGGCCGCGTGCCGTCAAGGCCGCCGCCAACAGCGGATCGTGACTCTGCGTCAGGGCCTGGGCCGCATCCAGTCGGGCCAGCACCTCGCCATCCGGCCCCAGCAGCACGATGTCGTCATACACCGTGTACTTGGCCTGGTACTCGGCCAGGCGGGCCACCATGGCCGCACGGCCGCTGGCGCGCTGGTCGGCGGCGCGGCCGCAGAAGTCGCGCACGCTGTCGTCGGTGGCCAGAAAACCCACATCGGCGGTGCGCTCGAACAGATTGCGCACCAGGATGTCGATCGTGCACTGGGCCTTGGCCGTCAGCTCGTCGCCCAGGGCGTCGCAACTCTCCTCGGTCATCTGCTCGATGAGCCGGTCCTGCAGACCCTCAAAACGCTCGCGGGTGCTGATCAGGGTGGGCAGGATGGGCGCCACCTCTTCAGGGCAGCTGATGGCGGCACAGGACTCGATGGTGCGCCAGACCATGCCCAGGTCACGCAGGTCGCGCTGCGCCACCTGCACGCGGTGCATGTGGGTCGAAATGTCCTCCGAAATGCCCATGACCGCGCTCTCCCCATCGAATTGTGCAGATGGGTCAGTCTAGGGACAGCGCGTCGGCCCTCAAGCCCTGAACTGAGCCGGCAAAACCGGGCAGTTCAGGGCCGGGCCGTCCCGAGCCGGCTCAGCGGCCGGTGCAGTTGGCGTAGTAGGTGACGGTGGCAGGCCAGTCCGAAAACATGCCGATGATGCCCACTTCATTGGCCAGCACGTCCAGCGCCACGAAGTAGTCGCCCGGGCCCTTGACGGCCGGGGTCACGCTCTGGAAGTAGTAGCCGCCGCCATCGGTCAGCGGGCCTGAGCGCTCCAGGGTCCAGCTGATGATCTTGAAGCCGGCGTCACGCGCAGCGCGGGCATAGGGCGATGCCGTCATCTTGCCCTTGTTGTCCAGCGCCAGCAGGGCCCACATCGGCGGGGCGATGACCTTGACGCCTTGAGCGGCCATGATCGGCAGTTGCGCTTGTGCGGCAGCGATCTGGCTCGGCAGGTCCACCGGGATCAGGGCCACCGACTGCTTGCCGAACTCAGGCTCGTTGGCGATCCAGTACAGGTTGTCATTGATGTTGAAGGACTGGGCCCAGACGCGCTTGGGCGACACGCCGGCAGCCTTGTAGTCGTCGATCATCTGCTGGGCGTACATGGCCTGGGTGTAGCTGCCTTCAAACGGCATCGGCACGCTGGCTTCCTTCAGCTCGGGCGTCATGTCGACCTTCAGGTCCTTGAACAGCTCGATGCTCTCCCGGTGCGTCAGCAGCTTGCCGGTGGCGGCATAAGCGTCGGTGCGCCAGTCGGGCGTGCCCTTCAGGTACTCGGCCACGCTGGTGGCGTTGGGGTTGGCGCCGTCCATCTTGCCGGTCAGGCGCTTGAACTCACTGACCGTCAGGTCGCTGGTGCAGCACTTGGCGGTGGCTTGCTTGCCGGTGGCCGGATCGGCCGGGCTGAAGGGCACCGAGCACTTGGCGGCCAGGTCCGGGATGGCCAGGATGTTGGTCGTCGTGTGCAGGTCGCACTGCGAATGGCGGCAGACCAGTTCACGGTCCTTGGTGAAGGTCACGTCGCATTCGACGATGCCGGCGCCCGAGCGGGCTGCGGCCACATAGGACTCGCGGGTGTGCTCCGGGAACTGCATGGCCGCGCCACGGTGGCCGATCGAGAAATTGGTCTTGGTCGAGGGATAGCCTTCGCAGGACTTCAGCCGGGTCTTCAGCTCGCTGTCCTTCATGTGATCGACCAGGTACATCGGCCGCACGCCGACCTGGACGGCAGCGACCGGCTTGGCGGCCAGCACGGGTGCACTGAACAGGCTGAAAGCGAGCAAGCTGCCAGCGGCCAAGGCCGAGCAGCGGGTGTGGAACAAGCGCATCGTTGTCTCCCGAGAGTTGGGGTGGGTTGAGCCCACGCAGTCTCAAGAGCTGCAGTGACCGGGTCGTGACGCGCCGGCACACCGGGCGGCCCATGGGGGCCACCGCCGGTGTAACAGCCGCCCTACTCTTCGCCGTGCCAGTCGTCGCTGGCCCAGGCGTCATCGGCCCAACGCGGATCGCCGTCCATGTCGGCCGTGTCCGCAGCGGCTGCCGCCGCACCCGCGCCGCCGCTGCGCCGGGCCGTCCGGCCCGCGGAGGCCCCACCCGCCGCAGGCAAATCGCCCAGCACGCGCAGGATCTCCCGGCCATAGGCTTCGAGCTTCTTGGCACCCACGCCGCTGATGCCGGCCAGCGCGTCCAGATCGGCCGGCGCCTGGGCCGCCATCTGGGCCAGGGTGGCGTCGTTGAAGACGATGTAGGCCGGCAGGTTGTGCTCGCGCGCCACCTCGGCCCGCCAGGCCTTGAGGGCGGCAAAGCGCTGCTGGCCGTCGGTATCCAGCGTGGCGGCGGCGCGGGGCACCTTGCTGCCGCCGGCCGCGCTGCTGCCAAAGGCCGTGCGGGTGCGGCTGCGGCTGCGCGGCGCCGCCTCGCGCAGCTCCCGCAGCTCGACCTTGACCTCGCCGCGCAGCACCGCGCGGGCGCTGTCGGACAAAGCCAGGGTGTTGTACTCGCCCTCGCTGTGCACATGGCCCAGGGCGATCAGCTGGCGGATCACGCCGCGCCACTGGGTCTCGCTCAGGTCGGCACCGATGCCGAAGGTCGACAGGCTCTCATGCCCGCGGGCCCGGGTCTTGTCGGTGGACTTGCCGCGCAGCACGTCGATCAGGTGCCCAGCACCAAAGCCGAAGCCCGAATGCTGGTGGCAGCGGTAGATGCAGCTCAGCGCCTTGCGGGCAGCCTCGGTCGCGTCCCACCTTGCCGGCGGGTGCAGGCAGTTGTCGCAGTTTCCGCAGGGTTGGCTGTCTTCTGCAAAGTAAGCCAGCAAGCGCACCCGCCGGCAGTCCAGGCTCTCGGCCATGGCCAGCAGGGCATCGAGCTTGCCCACCTGCAGGCGCTTGAACTCGTCGCCCGCCGTGCTCTCGTCAATCATGCGGCGCTGGTTCACCACATCGGCCAGGCCGTAGGTCATCCAGGCATCGGCGGGCTCGCCGTCGCGGCCGCCGCGGCCGGTCTCCTGGTAATAGCCTTCAATGTTCTTGGGCAGGTCCAGGTGGGCCACAAAGCGCACATCGGGCTTGTCGATGCCCATGCCAAAGGCCACGGTGGCAACCATCACGACGCCGTCCTCGCGCAGAAAGCGGTCCTGGTGGCGGCGGCGCACGTCGGCGTCCAGGCCGGCGTGATAGGGCAGCGCGCTCAGGCCCTCGGCGTTCAGCCAGTCGGCCGTCTCGTCCACCTTCTTGCGGCTCTGGCAATAGACGATGCCGGCGTCACCCTCGTGCTCATCGCGGATGAAGCGCAGCAGCTGGGCCCGCGCGTTGTCCTTTTCGACGATGGTGTAGCGGATGTTCGGCCGGTCAAAGCTGCTGATGAAGGGCCGGGCCTGCTCCAGCGACAGGCGGTGGATGATGTCGGCGCGGGTGTGTTCGTCGGCGGTGGCCGTCAGGGCAATCCGTGGCACGCCGGCAAAGCGCTCGGCCAGCACGCCCAGCTGCAGGTACTCCTCGCGGAAGTCATGGCCCCACTGGCTGACGCAGTGCGCCTCGTCAATGGCGAACAGGCTGAGCTTGCCGCGCTCATGCAAGGAGTCGAGCATGGCCAGAAAGCGCGGATTGGTGATGCGCTCAGGCGCGGCATAAAGCATCACCAGCCGGCCCGACAGCAGCTCGCGTTCCACATGCTGCACACCAGCCAGGTCGAGTGAGGAATTGAGGAAGGCCGCCGGCACGCCGGCTTCGTCCAGCGCACCCACCTGGTCATGCATCAGGGCGATCAACGGGCTGACCACCACGGTGACGCCCAGGCCGGCGCGGTGCCGGGCGATGGCCGGCACCTGGTAGCACAGGCTCTTGCCACCGCCGGTGGGCATCAGCACCAGCGCGTCGCCGCCCGTGCACACCGTCTCGATGATGGCGGCCTGGTGGCCCCGGAACGCGCTGTAGCCGAAGACCTGGTGCAGCACCTCGTGGAGCTGGGCGCGCAGCGCGTCGGGAGTGGCGGAAAAAGTGTCAGCTGGCATTGCCCGGCATGGTACCCGCAGCCCGGTTTTGGCATCATCAGCGGCATGAACGACACCGCCCTGGCCCTGCGCAAGCAATTGATCCGCAACATCGACGAGGCCTTGGCCGGCCCCGGCGCGCAAACGCTCAGCCGACCGCCGCTCTACACATCCCACTACGCCGGTCTGAGCGACGGCATGGCCGCCAAAAAGCTGGGCTGCGCGGTGGATGTGGTGCCGCCCGGCCAGCAAAGCTGCCCCTACCACTGCCATCATGCGCAAGAAGAGATGTTCATCATCCTGGATGGCGAGGGCACGCTGCGGGTGGCCGGCGAGCGGCTGCCGGTGCGCGCGGGTGACGTGATCATGATCCCGCCCGGCCCCGAGTACCCGCATCAGCTGATCAACACCTCCACCGCACCGCTGCGCTACCTGTCGATCAGCACCCAGGAGAAGCCCGAGATCTGCGACTACCCCGACTCGGGCAAGACCATGGCCTGGGCCCCGGGCGTCAAGCTGCTGCAGCGGCCCGGCAGCAACCTGGACTACTGGGACGGCGAGCCCTGAGAGGCTGGGAGCCTTTCACCCCAATCGCCCTGCGGAGCCCATTCGATGCCAGACCGAAAGCTGACCATTGCCGTCATCGCGCCAGCCAGCCCGCCCGACAGGGCCGGGTTGGAACGAGGCATCTCGCTGATTCGGAGCTGGGGCCACGAGGTCATTGAAGGAAAGCATCTGACCGCGACCTGGCGCTACCTGGCGGCTTCGCATGATCAGCGTTTGGCCGACCTGCTGTGGGCGCTTCAAGCTCCCGGCATTGACGTGGTCTGGATCGCGCGCGGCGGCTTCGGCATCCAACATGCACTCGCGGAACTCCCACCAGACACCTTTGGGGACAGGATGGTGATTGGCAGTTCAGACGCCACGGCCTTGCTCCAGTGCCTTCACCTGCGTGGTCATGCCCGACTGGTGCACGGCCCCATGGTGGACACGCTGGCGACCACCGTGGATGACGCGACTCGGTTGCAGGTGCGCGCGCTGCTGGAACACTTCGAATCGCCGATCGAGCTGACGACACAGGGAGCGCCCGCCGTGAAAACATCGTCATCAGGGCGGCTCGTCGGCGGCAACCTGACCATGCTGGCCAGCATGTGCGGCACGCCTTGGAAACTCGACGCGAACGGCGCGATCCTCATGTTGGAGGACATCACGGAACATGCGTTCCGGATGGACCGCAGTCTTCTCCAACTTCGCTTGAGCGGCGCGCTGGCCGGCGTCCGGGCCATCGTCCTCGGCGAGTTCACGCGCTGCCACCTGCCAGCCGACGCTGACTACACCGCGTCGGAACTCGTTGCCGACATCCTGCGGCCACTCGGCGTTCCCATCGCGAGCGGCATGGCATTCGGGCACGGAACGACCAACCTGGCATGGCCCTATGGCCGCTTGGCACGCTTCGAGGGGTCAACTCTGTCGATCTCGGGCCTGTCCGCTTCGCCTTCGACCTAGAGCTTCATCTCCAGAGCGAGCCTCCCGTTGCGTCGGGCCTCATCCTCGTTTTTGCCGACAAGGCGTGACTCGGCTTGACTTCTTTGGATTGTGCCGCCACCCCTTGCGGCACAATCCTCACCTTGGTTCCGCCGGCGGCCCGCCCCGCGCCGCCGCCCCAACCACCCCCGTCCAATCTCTTGCAGGAGCGCCCGCATGGCCTCGGTCAACAAAGTCATCATCCTCGGCAACCTGGGCCGGGACCCCGAAGTGCGCTACACCCCCAGCGGCGCGGCGGTGTGCAATCTGCGCATCGCCACCACCCGCAACTGGAAGTCCAAGGACTCTGGCGAGCGCCAGGAAGAAACCGAATGGCACTCGGTGGTGATGTACGACCGCCAGGCCGAGATCGCCGGCGAGTACCTGAAGAAGGGCCGCCCCGTCTACATCGAAGGCCGCCTGAAGACCCGCAAGTGGCAGGACAAGGAAGGCCAGGACCGATACACCACCGAGATCGTCGCCGACTCCATGCAACTGCTGGGTGGCCGCGATGACGGCGCTGGCGGCGGCGGCGGTGGCGGCAACATGGGTGGCGGCATGGGCGACGACGAGCAGCAAGGCGGCGGCTACAGCCGACCCGCCCCGCGCGCCGCCGCTCCCCGCCCCGCCCCAGCCTCCGCGCCTCGGCCGGCGCCCAAGTCATCGACGGGGTTTGATGACATGGATGACGATATTCCGTTCTGATCAGCGCCTGATCGGCTCGGAAGACAAAAGCCCCATGCGCTTGCCGCTGGGGCTTTTTTGCTGTCTGTCTGCCGAGTATTCAGAGCTCAGGGAAGCTGAGCGCAGTCGGCGTCTACCGACCCACCAATGACCATTGAATCGGCAACCTCGTGGCAAGAAAACAGTCATTCACCGACCAAAAACTCAACGGCCGGCCGTTGCAGCGTTTCAGGCAACTCGAGGAGCGAGGTCACTGAACGAGCTAGTCGCTGCTGCCGGCACTCGCATAGCGTGCGTTAGTCGGAGCATAGAAGCGCCTGCAAATGCGCCTGCAAAATCGCACCAGACGCGACCTTAGCCTCGGTCGATTGCGACGGTCGCTCCGCAGCCCGCCGCCTCGAGCCGGACGCAAAGCGAGATCAGTCGCTCACAAGTTGCCACATGGCTGCGGCGAAGTGTCTTGCGCGGCGCCGCTACCGGAAGTCCGGATTGTCGAACAGCACGAGCCAGTTGGGGATCCTGTTTGATTCAGTACTCAACATCACAGCCAGTTGTCCATTCGGGCCGGCTACGAGGCGAATTGGGCTCCCCCAGTAGCCCGACGGGGGTGGCGCCAAGGGAATGTAGCCGTCATCGATCAGCGTCATCGCAGGTGCGTTCAGCACGCCGATGCGCACGGCGCCGGACAAGTAGGTGTGGCACGCCCAGCGTGGCGTGCCCCGCAGCGCTACGCACGAGTTCAGTTGCAGTTCAGCCGGAGCCATGCCCAACAAGGCGAGATCGTCGTTGCGAAAGAGGCTGGTGCCGGCCACGATGCCGGCACTCGAACTGGACAGTGAGCGGCCCTCAATGCTGACTCCCATAGGCTGCGCTGGTGAGTCGAGGCCATCGGCCCTCACCCCAACCCGCAACAGGCCGCTGCCGCTCACGCCCACAGAACCAAAGAGCAACAAGGCCGACCCGTCAGGCGTGAACAGGGTGGGATGAAACGGCGAATCCACGCGCGCGTCGAAAAATCCAACGCTTCGCGGCTGGACGACGCCATTGCGCACTAGACGCAGACCATCGAAATTATTGTCGTTGTAAGCGAACACCGTGCCGTTGTAGGCGAACACCGTGCTGTCGACAGGCGATGCGGTCAATCCGAATGCCCACGTACCGGCCTGGATCGGAATGCGCCGAACCACCTGCAGATCGGGCAGCGACAGCTGAATGATCTCAGCTCGCTCAAACACGCCGGCGAAGAGGGAGCGTCCGTCGATCGAAACGGCGATCGACCGGACTTCATAGCCCAACGGCTCGGAGAACGCCGTGTTACCTGTCACCGGATCGATGCGGGCCACGGTGCCGGGGTTGTTTAGGTCTTCCGCGCCCAAGCCCGCGTAGTAGTAGCCGTTCACGGGCTCGTACTCAAGATCGTAGTGTTGCATCCGAAGGTAACGCACCGTACCTGCATTCCAAGCCGTTTCTATGCTGCGCCCGGCCAGCGATCC
>CALRVU010000096.1:0-8460 GCA_943371685.1 Bordetella parapertussis
CGGCCATCGACGCGACGCTCGACGCCCAACTCGTGGCAGCAGCCGGCAGCACCAGGGTCAGGCCCATCCACAGCGTCAGCAGGGTGGCCAGCACAGCCATGCGCTGCCGCAGCAACGCCGAAGCCAGCACGGCCATTGCCGCCCAGGCAAGCAGATGGAGGAGGTAGGTGCAGCACAGGGACCCGGCAACCAGCATGTGCTCTCCCGCATGAACGGCCAGACCCGCACTGACCACCAGCGGCAACAGCAGCAGCAGCACGGCAGACAACAGCGCCAAGGCCTTGCCGGCCAGCAGCACACGGCCGGGCAGACCCTGCGCGAGCAACGTCGCCAACGTCGCTGCTTCGCGCTCGCGCGCCATCAGGCTGTGGCCCAGCAGGATGATCAACAACGGAGCCAGCAACTGGTAGACCCTCGCAGGGCTCAATCCGCTGAAGGGCCCCAGATCGGCACTGGCACCGGAAGCCGCAAACATGGCCGTGTTCTGCCGATGGCCTTCCAGAAACATGGATTGGCCCGTGACCGGATCCAGGCCCGGATCGAACAGGGCCATCGGAGGTGGCGTGCGGAACACGTAGTGCCCGTAATGCACCATGCGGTGTGGGTGTCGGGCAGGTTGCGAGACAAACGCCGCTTCGGCCGCCGCCTGGTGGTGCATGCGCTCCGCTGTTTCGCCGTCCATGCGCAGCAGGGTCAACACCGTGGTCGCGATCAACAATCCGGCCAACAACACGGCCCCGCTCCACGCCAGGCGCGAGCGCAACCAGTAGCGCCACTCGGCGGCAGCGATGATGAGCAGACGCCTCACAGGGCCGCCTTGGCCGCGAAGGCCCGGTGCACGGTCTCGGTGTCGATGCGGCCCCCGGCGGGTGCGGCGAACTGATCCACCAGCAGCCCGCCACGCAGCAGGCCGATGCGGTCAGCCACCTGACAGGCGCCATACACGTCGTGCGTCACCATCAGGATGGCCTTGCCGGCATCGGCCAATCCGCGCACCAGGGCGTGGAATTCATCGATGGCGGTGGGGTCCAGACCCGAGGTGGGCTCGTCAAGCAGCAGGATGTCCGTGTCACGCAAGATGGCCAGGGCGATGGCCACTTTCTGGCGCATGCCCTTGGAGTACCCGCGCAGACGGCGGCCCCGGTCGTCTGCACTCAGGGAGACACGGTCCAGTGCCGCATCGATGTCGGGGGCGCCGCAGGAGACTCCCGCCAGCTGAAGAAAGTAATGCAGGTTCTCGCGCGCATTCAAGTGCTCATAGAGCGAGGCAGCCTCGGGCAGGTAGGCGATGGCGCGTCGGGAGGCCGACAGATCCATGCCCACGTCCTGGCCGTTGACGAGCACCCGGCCACCGACCGCAGGCAGAAAGCCGAGGAACGCAGCCAGCGTTGTCGACTTGCCAGCGCCATTGCCACCCAGCAGGCCATAGACCTCGCCGCGCGCCACGGCAAAGCTGACACCCGCCAGCACCTCCTTGCCGCCGCGTTGCACACGCAGTCGATCTGCCTGCAGCTTGATCAAGTGCGTCTCCCTCAAAACCTGTACGCAGCGGACACCCGTGCGCTGCGCGGCGAACCGGGTTGCACCCAAAGTGCCGAGAACGAGTTGGTGTAGTAAGTTTGATTGAACAGGTTGTCGACGTCCAGGCGCAAGGTCGTCGCCTTGCTCAAGTCATAGGCCGCGAAAGCCCGCGCCACCGTGTAGGCCGGCAGCTTGAAGTTGGTGGTGAACTCGCCCGGGCGCTGGCCCACGTGGACGATGCCGCCACCCCATTGCAGGCCGCGGCCCGCCAGGGCCAGGGACTCCACCAGCTGCAGACTCAGGGTGTGCTTGGGCACATTCAACAATGAGGTACCGGCCGGCACCTCGATGCCGAAGTTGGCGTCCCTGAAGGCGTTGGAGGTCTTGGCATCCACATGGGCATACGAGGCCCACAGGCTCAAGCCTTCGGCCAGTTCGCCCTGCAGGTCAATCTCGAGCCCCTGGCTCTTGGCCTTGCCGATGGCCGCCAAGGTGAATGCACTGGGGTCGTCGACGACCAGGATGTTCTTTTGCCGAACCTGGAACACGGCCACCGTGGCGTCGATGCCACCCAGCGAGAGCTTGACTCCGGCCTCGACCGAAGTGGACTGGTTGGGCTCGAAGCCGTTGCCCTGGGAATCTGCACCCGAGAGCGGCCGGAAATTCTCTCCGTAGCTTGCGTAGAACGAGAGCGACGAGTCCGCCAGATAGACCACGCCAAGCTGCGGGCTGACGCGCGTTTCCTTCTGCTGGGTGTTGCTGCTGGCCAATCGGTCCACCAGCGTCTGCCGGTAGCGGTCGAAGCGCGCACCCAGCCGCAGCTGAAGACGGTCGCTGATCGAGATCTGGTCTTGGGCGAACAAGCCTGCGGACCGCTGCGTCTCGACCCGGTCGGTCACCTTCGTAGGCGTCGGCAGGGTGTAGCTGCCATAGACCGGTTTGAAGATGTCGATGGCCTGCTGTTGGGCCAACGTCGGGTTGCTGGCCAGCGACGGCGCGCGGGCGCGCAGGAACACCTGGTCGTTCTCGAACCGATCCGCATCCGCACCGATGATCAGGCGGTGCCGCAGGCCGGCCCATTGAAACCGGCCATTGAGCTCACCGCGGATCACCTGGTAGGCGGCGTCGTAGTCGCGGAACCGGCGCTGCCGGGTCAGGGTTCTGCCATCGACCAGCAACTGCTGACGGCTGGTGCCCAGCTCTGCTTCGGTCGAGAAGCCTTCCAGCGAGGTGCTGCGCGTGGTGAAGCCGAGCAGTGCGCTCCAGTCCTTGCTGAAGTCATGCTGGAACTCGAACTGGTGACCCTGCACGTCGGCCTTCAGGGGACCGTCCCCGGGCTCGCCCAGGAACCTGCTCTGGGGTATGCGGCCCAGTTCGCCATTGACGGCCAGCACACCGCGATCAAACGGAATCTCCTGATGGCTGAGCTCCAGTTCGTAGACCAGCTTGCTTTGCGGGCTGATGCGCCAGGCCAGCGACGGGCTGATGCCCTGCTTGCGGGTCTCGACCGTGTCACGGAAGCTGCCCGCGTCCTGATGGAAGCCCACCAGGCGCACAGCCACGTCCGTGGACAAAGGCGTGGTCCAGTCCACGTCGGCCCGATAGGTGTCGAAACTGCCAGCGGACAAGCGCAGCTCGCCAGCGGTCTCGAAGGTCGGACGCTTGGTCACCAGATTGACCGTACCACCAGGTTCACCTCGACCAAACAGCGCAGCCCTCGGCCCCTTGAGCACCTCGACCGACTCGATGCCCGACAGGTCGCGCGGCCCCCCAAAACCCCGGCCCGCATTGAAGCCATTCACCAGATAGTTGCTGGGCAGATTCTCATCACCCACGAAGCCCCGCAGGGCAAAGGCATTCCACAGCCCGCCAAAGTTGTTCTGCCGTGCCACGGATGCCGACAAGTCCAGCGCCTGGGTCAGATCGACTGCACCCGAAGCGCGCAAGGTCTCGGCATCGATGGTCTGCTCGGCCTGCGGTGTCTCCAGTCGCTTGAAATCGCCCTGGTAGGCCTGGCGCGTCCCGGTGATGACAACAGCTTCTGGGCGACTCTCTTGCGCCCATGCCGGGAGAACCAGAGGGGCGGCTGAACAGATCAGCAAGGCGGCGTGCTTGGAGCGGATCAAGGGAAGTCCTCGACAAGTTGGAAGGGAAGACGACGCAGACCGAGTCAACGCCAACGTTCATGAATTGCAATGATAACGGTTTCGCATTAGCAATATGGCGGGGATGGTGCGAGCGCCAGCTGCGCTCCCCAGGAGCCTTGTTGGCCAGCCTGACTCGACCCCGGCGCGGGGGACGCCCGAGGACCGACAGACTCCTAGAATGGGCCATGACCCATCCGACGACAGCGGCCTCTTCACCGCCGGCCCCCGCCGCCCTGCTCCGCGCCCTGTTTGACGCGGCCGTGGCCGCCGCCCAGCCTGCGCTGTGCCTGGAGGCGCACTGGCCGGCGCCACCGGTGCCCGGCTCGGGCGGGCGGCTGATCGTGATCGGCGCGGGCAAGGCCTCGGCCGAGATGGCCCGGGTGGCCGAGGCGCACTACCGCGCCTTGGGCGTGGCGCTGCAGGGCCTGGTCATCACCCGCTATGGCCATGGCGCGCACTGCGAGCAGATCGAGATCGTCGAGGCCAGCCACCCGGTGCCGGACGCGGCCGGCCTGGCTGCCGCCCAGCGCATGGCGGCGCTGGTGCAGGGCCTGAGCGCCGACGATGTGGTGCTGGCCTTGTTCTCGGGCGGCGGCTCGGCCCTGCTGGTGGCGCCCGACGAGGGCCTGACCCTGGCCGACAAGCAGGCCGTGCACCGCGCCTTGCTGGCCAGCGGCGCGGGCATCAGCGAGATGAACTGCGTGCGCCGCCACCTCTCAGCCCTGAAGGGCGGCCGCCTGGCCGCGCTGTGCCACCCGGCGCCGGTGCACACCTTGCTGATCTCCGACGTACCGGGCGATGCGCCGGTGGACATCGCCTCCGGCCCCACGGTGGCCGATGCCAGCAGCTGCGCCGATGCGCTGGCCATCATCGACCGGTACGGCATCGCGCTCCCGGCGCCCGTGCGCGCCCGGCTTCAGAGCGGCGCGGCCGAGTCGGTCAAGCCCGGCGATCCTCGGCTGACCGGCCATCAGTGCACGGTGGTGGCCGCACCGCGTGCATCGCTGGAAGCGGCTGCCGCCGTGGCCCGGGCCCATGGCATCACGCCCTGGCTGCTGGGCGACGACCTGGAGGGCGAGGCCCGGTCCATGGGCAGCACGCTGGCCGGGCTGGCCCGCCAGACCGCCCGCCATCAACACCCGTTCGCCCGGCCCTGTGTGCTGCTGAGCGGCGGCGAAAGCACGGTGACCTTGCCGGCCAACCCCACCCGGGCGGGCCGCGGCGGCCGCAATGTGGAGTTTCTGCTGGCCTTTGGCCTGGCCCTGGGCGAGCAAGCCGATGCCTGGGCCCTGGCGGCCGATACCGACGGCATCGACGGCATCGAGCCGATCGCCGGCGCCCTGTGGCGGCCCGACAGCCTGCCGCGCGCCTGGGCCGCCGGCCTGAACCCGCGCGAGCACCTGGACGCCCACGACGGCCATGGCTTCTTCCAGGCCCTGGGCGACTCGGTGATCACCGGGCCGACCCTGACCAATGTGAATGACTTCCGGGCACTGTTGTTGCTCTGAACCCGCCCATCCTTCCATGCCCATCCCGCTCGACATGACCGCTTCTGCCCTGCCCGCCCTGAATCATGCGCGACCTGTCCGCCAGCAGTGGCTGTGCCTGGCGTTGCTGGGCCTGCTGTGCAGCCCGCCCGCCCTGGCCCAGGGGGCCGGCCCGCGCGCCTTCCCTTCCCGTCAGGCGGAGCCGGTGCTGTCCCAGCCCGCTGCCCCCTTGCCCGCCGCCGAACTGCATGGC
Organism: Bordetella parapertussis; assembly: GCA_943371685.1. GTDB lineage: Bacteria > Pseudomonadota > Gammaproteobacteria > Burkholderiales > Burkholderiaceae_C > Ideonella > Ideonella parapertussis_A. The sequence continues at coordinate 5,409 of CALRVU010000096.1, forward strand.
CGCAGCTGGGCCCTCACCGCCCTGCCCGGCCACAAATTGCCGGCCGGCAACCTGCCCAACTTCCGGCTGGAGAGCGCGCGGGTCTCGGGCAGCGACGGGTGCAACCGCTATGCCGGCGCGTTCAGCAGCAGCGGCGCAGGCCGGCTGCAGTTCGGGCCTGAGCTGATGGCCACGATGATGGGTTGCCCTGCGCCCGCGCAGGTGCTGGCCACGACCTTTGCCGCGGTGATGCTGCGCGCCACTCACTACCGGCTGGACGGCCAGGCCTTGAGCCTGATGGATGGTGAATCCCGCGTGCTGGCCCAGTTCAGCCCCATGGCCACCGAGCTGGTCGGCAGCCGCTGGCAGGTCATCAGCTACCACAACGGCAAGGAGGCGGTGGTCAGCGTGATGCCCGGCAGCACCCTGACCTTGAGCTTTCTGCAGGAGGGCCGGGTGATCGGCCAGGCCGGCTGCAACAGCTTTGGGGGCACGGCCAAGATCCAGAACCAGGGCCAGCAGCTGAGCCTGGGCGACCTGGCCACCACCCGCAAGGTCTGCTTTCAGCCCGAGGGCCTGATGGCCCAGGAGGCGGCCTACCTGAAGGCCTTGGACAACGTGGCCAGTGGCCGCCGCGAAGGCGATCTGCTGACCCTGCGCGACGACGACGGCGCGCTGGCGGCCACGCTGCAGATCATGCCCTGAGGGCCGGCCAATCGGCCGATCAGCCCCGGATCTCAGCCCAGGCTGGCGCGCCAGGCCCGCCAGCCGCCAAAGGTGCTGATGTCGCGAGCGCCGGCCAGGCCGGCACCTTCGCAGATGAAGCCACAGACCTCGCTGCCATCGGCCAGCAGGGTGCGGCCCAGGCCCAGCGGCGCCGGAATGCCGGCCAGAAAGCTCCCCAGCCGCTCGACCGGCAGTGACCAGACCTCGACCTCGATGGCCACGCCGGGCTCCAAGTCATCCGCGCCCACCCGCACCAGGCCCGGCCGCTTGCCGTCGGCCAGGGCGTAGAGCCGGTAGACCGGCGCGGTGTGGGTGCAGGCCTGCAAACGGCCACCGCGCTGCACCAGTTGGTGGTTGAGCGGCTGGCCGGCCAGGTGCGCACCGCAGACCGCCACCGACACCATGCCGCTGGGCGTGCTGCCGGGCACCGCCGCCAGCACTTCAGGTGCCAGCGGTGCGGGCAAGGCCACGCCAGTGGCGCCCAAGGTGGCGGCCGGGCCGCTGAGCGCGCGTTGCCAGCGCGCCGCAAGGCGCAACAGCGGCACATCCTGATGGGCCGGCGCAAACAGCGTGATGCCGAAGGGCCGGCTCACCCCTGTGCCCGACGCGCTGACCTGGGCCGCCGGCACGGCCACGGCGGCGTAGTCCAGCAGGTTCATGAAGTTGGTGTACCAGCCCAGCTCGCTGTTGCGCAGCACCGGCTCCAGCAGCATGGCGGCGATGCTGGGATGGCCGGGCGCGGTGGGGCAGAGCACGGCGTCGACCTGGGCCCAGACGGCATCGCAGCGACGCTTCAAGGCCTTGAGCCGGTAGCTGGCGGCAAAGGCATCGGCCGCCAGCGGCGTGGCACCACCCAGGGTGATCTGCCGGGTGACGGGAAACAGCGCCTCGGGTTGGGCGGTGATGAAGTCGCGGATGGCCTGATACCGCTCGGCCACCCAGGGGCCTTCGTAGAGCAGTTGAGCGGCCTCCAGAAAGGGTGCGAAGTCGATCTCGACCAGGTCGGCGCCCAAGGCGCGGGCATGGCTCAGCGCGGCCTCGAAGCCGGCGGCCCAGGACCGGTCGGTGAAGCAACGCTGATCGGGCCGGGGCACACCCAGTCGCAGCGGCGCAGTGGCCGTGGCGCCCAAGGCAGGCAGGCTGCCAAAGTCAAAACCATGCGGCTCGGCCGGGCGGCTGTAAGGGTCGAGTGCATCAAAGCCCTGGGCCACGGCCAGCACCACGGCCACGTCCTCGGCCAACAGCCCGAAGATCGACACCGCGTCCAGCGACCGGCAAGCCGGTACCACGCCGCGGGTGGAGAGCAAACCGCAAGTGGGTTTGAGGCCGACCAGCTGATTGAAGGCCGCCGGCACCCGGCCGGAGCCCGCCGTGTCGGTGCCCAGCGAGAAGCTGACCTGGCCCAGCGCCACGGACACGGCCGAGCCGGCACTGGAGCCCCCGGAAACATAGTCCGGATCAAAGGCATTGCGGCAGGCGCCATAGGGCGAACGGGTGCCGTTCAGGCCGGTGGCGAACTGGTCGAGGTTGGTCTTGCCGATGGGGATGGCGCCGGCGGCGATCAGCCGCTCGACCACCGGCGCGCTGGCCTCAGGCCGATAGGCATAGGCCGGGCAGCCGGCGGTGGTGGGCACGCCGGCCAGGTCGATGTTGTCCTTGATGGCAAAGGGCACGCCAAACAACGGCAGGCTGGCGGCATCGGGCCGGGCCATCAGTGCCTGGGCATCGGCGCGCAGATCCACGGCCGGGCGGCGGTGGATCCAGACGCAGTGCGGGTCGTGCTCGGCCGCCTCGCCGCCCGTGGCGGCAATCACCTGCTCGATGATGGTCAGCGGGCTGTGGCTGCCGCTGGCATAGGCTGCACGCAGGCTGGCCAGGTCCAGTGATGGCCGTGGATCTTGAATCGTCATGGTTGTCTTTCCTCCCCAGGAACATCGGGCGCCAGCACGCCGGCCGACAGGATCACCACCGTCTGGCCGGCGGCCACCGCACTGCCCTCGCGGCAGTCCAGGCGCAGCACGCGGCCGGCCTCGGGTGCCAGCACGGCAAATTCGGTTTTCATGGACTCGACGACGAGCAGGGTGTCGCCCGGCTGCACGGCCTGGCCCTCCGTCACCAGCACCCGCCAGACGCTGCCGGGCACTTGGGTGGCCACGGCCATAGCGCCAGCCGGCACCTCGGATTCAAGCGGAGGCGCAGCAGCCGCTTCGCTCACCTCTTCAGCCAAACCGGCCAGCCGCCAGCGCTCGCGCTCGGCCGCAAAGGCCAGGCCCTGGCTGGCGCGGAAGGCGGCGATGCGCTCGGCATGCTCGTCCAGAAAGCCCTGGTACTCGCGCAGCGAGAATTG
>CALRVU010000097.1:0-8429 GCA_943371685.1 Bordetella parapertussis
AAGGTCTCGACCGCCAGGTGGCAATCGTCGTCGATCTTCATCACATGGTCGAAGTTCGTATGCTCGTAGACCCAGCGCAGCAAAGCCACTGACTTGGCTGGCAGGTCCTCGTATGCGTCAGAAACCGACAGCGCCAGAACATCGCCTTCCAGCTCACCAGCACCGTCTCCCACGACCACTACCCACGGAATTCTGCACTGTGTCAGATGCCGAGCCCAGGTTTCACGAATTCGGGCCACCCGAGTCGCGAGGTTGCGACGGCACGAATAGATGGCAACCAGCATGCCTGCGGCAACGCCCGTTGAGCGCAGAGCGAGCGCTGGCGGTGGTTCGACAATCTTCGCAGCCGCGCCGAGACTCATTCGCATTTCAGCAAGCAAGCGATCAAGCTCTGGAACCGGATTGCGCAGAAAATCTCGCAGCAAACAGCTGTAGCTGTTGATCACAGCCGCATGCTGAACGGCACCGGCCGCACCGTTTGCAAATGCAGCGACCCACAGCTCCCGCAGCACAGAGAGTTCTGCTTCCCGGTCGGCTTCCGACATGCGGTCTCTGCTGAAGCACCAGTGCAAGGCAACCCAATAGACTCCAATCCAGCCGTACCTGATGGAGGCCAGGCTCTTGCAGATTTGCAGACTGGGCAAACAAGCGACGTCATCTTCGGCTCGCCTGAATCTCCGCGACAAAGGTACTTCTTCGATTGCAGGCGGCAGACCACTCAGCGACCGGATGCAGTGCTTGAGGTCCGGCGCGACTCTGAGCAAACCGGGATCCATCAGGGGATGGGCCGCCAAGCGGAGAACATCGGCAGCCGAAACAGCACCCAACTCAGCAAACGCAGCCGCAGCGACATCGCTGCGGGAGACATGGAGTTGACCTGCCGTGGCTTGCAAGATCTCTCGCGTCACCTGCGGGACATCCACATTGCTGCGGAGTTGCAGGGCACGCAAGAATGACAGCATGGGCCAGACCATCTCTGGTTCGTCGGCCTGTCCTCCTTGCAAGAATTGCTGTATCCGGGGTAGACCCTCGCACGTGTCGCGCAGCGCTACTGGCCAGGATGCGCGGTCGGGCAAGCGCCGCTCAAGACGCGCCCAGAATGAAGGCAACAAGGCATATCCGCTGACCGAGGCATCGACCACCCAATCCGACAGGCGAGCAGGCAACAGCGGTGCCATCTCGATCAAGGTCACCATCGCGTCGATCATGTGCAGATCATGGGAACGCTCCCAAGGATCAGCACACAGGGCCCCAGCGAGCAAAATCACCTTCTGGACGAACTCTTCGACTTCCCGTTCGGGCAATGGATTTGGCCCGTGTTGAGCCAGCAGAATTCGACAGGCCTCCGCAACGCACTCGGTATTGAGCCAACCTTGACGCTTTGCACTGAGCTTTTCCAGCAACTTGGACGCCGCACTCAAGTCGCCTGAAGCGACCCACTCGGGGAGCAAGAGCGAACCCTCCCAGGCGTTGCTGGCATCCGAGAGCTCGCGCAACCGCCAAACGGACAAATGGGGGCGAAGCGCTGCATACAAGCCTCGGCCGCAGAAGTAGGGAATCAGCGACAGCAAGAACCGGTGCCGAGCCTCACTCTGCGGTCGCAGTTCCCTCAGCAAAGCGTCCAAGACTTCAGCCGGCGAGCAGTCGTCATTGCGCAGTCGCTCGTTGAACTCCCTCAGCAACCGCCAAGTCAATTCGGTCGTGTAGTCCTGCGTGACCAGCGCCACACCGACAGACGGCTCGGTGCGTTCATCTGTGCCCTGCAACAACATGGACGACAGACCATAGCGCTCAGCTTGCAAAGAGACGAAGGCCGAAAGCTCCGCGGACAGCCCTTTCATCAATCCACTGTCCGCGAGATGCTCCAGCGCCAAGAACAGCTTGTATTGATACTCATGGGGATCCACAACCCCCGACCCCATCGCGGCCAGTCGAACCTGATCCTCCTGCAAGCGCTTGATCTCGGCGAACATACCCTGAGCAGAAAGGGCCAAGGGCACGCCTGAGAGTACCTGTCGATTCACCAGCACTTCGAGTGGCAGACCGGCTGCGTTGCCCAAGGTGCGCCACAAACGTCCCGGAATTTCAATCTCGAAGCCCAGACAGGTCCGCGCCGCACCGGTGGCCTGCTGGACATCCGGCCGGGCAGTCCGAATCACGGATGCATCCACCTCGACGCCCTCAGCGCGCAGAACGATCTGCTCAAGATCGGCGCCACCACTCCAGGCCCAACCGCGGATGACCATACCGTCGTTGGACTCCACGGTGCCCAGGACCCTGACCAAAGGGGGAATCTGGAAAGAGGGGTCCGAAAGCGCCGCACCGAAGCCGCGCTGCGTGGCTTGAGCATGCATCCAGTCGGCCAGATCAGCAGGCAACCGAGTCACCCCACCTCGAGCAGCCACGTGCTGCACGGCAACTCGCAGACCATGCTCCAAGCCATCGCCAGGCGCCGCTTGGCGAAGAGCCTCCAGCCAGTCTTCCAGACTCCTGGGCAACTGAACGTCTGCTCGCTTGTCCGCCACGACGACAGCCACCGCACGGGACTTGCCGTCAGCGCGCCAGACCTCAACAGGCAGCGTCAACTCGAAACCGTGCTCTACAGACGGTGCGACACCCAAAGCAGCGCACACGTCATGTCGCAGGGTTCTGACAACATCGACGACCGCGGGCTTGCCATCGATGAGCAGCACCGGATCTCCTGGCGATCCGTCTCCATGAGCGCACCACCCGACCAGTTGCCCACCTTCCTGTCGCTCCAGGTGCAGCCGGCCAGCGGGCTTGCCAGATCTGAGAAATTTCATGACCATTTGCGGATGCGCTGCGAGGTGCCGCAGTCTGTTGAATTACAAGCCGAACACCACCTTGGCCGCCACGGCGATCTGATAGATGATGGTGCTGATCCCTCGCGTGACCTCGATGTTCTTCGCGTCGATCTTCGGCAAGATCATGATCTCATCTCCGGCCATGGGCACTGAGCCCGGCGGGGCGACGCTGCCATCTGGCCGAAGGACGATCTGCTTGGACGTATCGGCAGACTGGGTGTAGCCGCCCGCCAAGGCAATGTAGTCGTCCACGCTGGCATTGGGCTTGTAGACCAGGGCGTTGGGGAACAGGACTTCTCCGCTGAGCAGGACCAGGTTGCGCTTCTCGGGAATGACGATCAGATCGCCGTCCTCCAACAGCATCTGATTGGCTTGTTCACGGTCACTCAGGACCACCTGGCCCAAAGGCTGGATCTGCTGAGCACGGCTGATGAAGGACATCATCAATTCAGCCTCTGCCTTGCGCAATGCAGATTCTTCGCTGGTGGCGGAGCGCGCGGTCAGCGCCGCGGTCTCCAGATTGCGCAAGGAAATGTCCAGAGACTTCTTCTGCCGCACTTGAACCGAGCGCCTGAACAACTGCAAGGATGCCATGTCCGCCTGGGGCGACGGGGTCAGTCGCTGAATCAGATCCGCCAACCGGGCACCGTTGGGCAAGACCAGGGCGCGCTCACCCAATTGAGCGCCATCAATCCTGACCAGCAATGTGGTCGGATGCTTGTCAGCGGTAAAAGTGACCAAGTCACCACTCTGGACCATCACATCGGCCACTTTCGAGAGCGGGTAGTACTCGCTCTTGAGTTCGACGCCCGTGTTTCTGACGATGCTCAGGTGCGTGGCGTTGGGTTTGGGCTGCGCCAGGGCGAGCACCTCAGAGGCAGGAACGCTGGCCTTGGCGACCTCAAACACGAAGGCATTCTGGGCTTCACCCTGAACGGTCACGGCATATTGACGGGGCTTGACCACCAAGGTGTCGCCATCCTGAAACTGCAAGCGATCCAGTTTGCCCTCAAGCAGGAACTGGTACAGGTTCAGACTGGCTCGGAGTTTTCCGGCCCGCATCACCTGCACCTGAAGGTAGCTGCCCCGATCTGGATCTATGCCACCCGCCTTGTCCAGGAAGTTGAGAGCCGAGTCCGATGACAGCCCCCCGTACAGCCCAGGTGCGCGAACGTAGCCCGTCACGTAGAGCTTGACCTGCTGCGCGGAGTCCAACGTGGCATAGACGCCGACATTCGCCCGGAACGTGCGCTTGACTTGTTCATCCACCCGCTTGTTCAGATCCTCATTGCGCACGCCCAAGACTTGAATCGGTCCGGCGTTGGGAACGAAGATATTGCCTTGCGGATCCACCGTCTGAATGGCTTCGTACGTGAGTGCACCCCACATGCGCAACACGATCCGATCGCCGACGGCCACTTGGTAGTCAGGATTGAAGCCGGTGTAATTGAGTGCACTGAATCGACCACTGAAGATCTGGGACCCGAACACCACAGGCCGCAGCGCCTGCCCGAGATCTCCCGGCAAGACGGGCATCGGCAGGGGCGCGGGAGTTGGGGGTGTCACGGACGCCACTGGCGCGGGACCGGGCGCAGGTGCCACAGGTTGAGCCATCAGAAACGAGGAGGCGAGCGCCAGCGCAACGCCGAGCAAGCTGCGAATGAATCGTGAGGTCATGGGATCAATCCTGGTGTTCACGAATCGTGGCATGCACGAGTCGCACAATGGCAAAAACCAGACCGAAGACGGCCAGCGCGGTCAGCCAATCGATCAGCCGCCGTGGGTATTGCGCCATGTCGGGCAAGGTGGGCGGCTCCATCACCACCACCGTCTTCATCTTCTTGAGCGCCTCGATCCGTGACTTCTCAACGGCCACCAGCGCCCCCTTGTAGATTTCTTCGGCGAACGTCGACTTCGCCATCAGGGCCTGGAACTCAACGGTCAAGGCGGGAAGCTGACTGCCCTTGGTCTCAGCCGTCGCCCGGAGTCGCTCTGCCTCGATCTGTGCCTGTGTTGCCTGAAGCTGCCCGCGCAATGTGCGAACCTGCAGGCTGTCTTCGCTGAGGTAAGTCAGCGCGGCCGTGAGCGCGGCCTCTTGCTGGGCTTGTGTGGCCAACAGGCTTCCAGACAGTGCATTGGCGGCAGTGGCCTGGGAGAAAGGGTCCAGAATCTTGTGCCGGGTCTGAAAGGCCGACAGTGCCGCTTTGGCCGCCTGAAGTTGCGTGGCGGCGCGCACGACTTCGGTCTCGGCGAATGCCATCTTCTCCCGGGCAATCCGGTGCGCGTTCTCGTTGATGAACTTCTCGCTCTCTTCCAGGATGGCCTTGGAGAGCTTCTGCGCGTAGGCGGACTCGAAGGCCTGCACCTCCACGGTCAACAACCCGGAAAAATCGTCCAAGGTCAACTTGACCCGAGACCGGTAGTAATCCAGGAAATCCTCCCGGCTGGCGTCTGCTTGCAGTCGGGCCCATCGGTCGAGCTTGGGCGCACTGTAATGAGCACGCAGGTCAAATCGTGCATCCAGCTTCTGCAGCATGTCCATCGACAGGATGTAGCTTTGCAAGAAGAACGAATCCATGTGCGAAACCGGCGAACTGCCCCCGAGCAGTGCGCTGGCCGCCGAGTGCATGCTCAAGCCAGATTCGGATGTATCACTGACGCTCAACACGGTCGTGCTGGCGTAGCGATCTTGCGCCACCGCACCGAAATAGACCGTCGCCAGTCCCGAAGGTACCAGCAACAACGCCACGAGCAAGCGCCCAGGAGTGATCAACTTCGACATGTTCATTGGGAAACCACCGGCCGCACTGGGCGCTGCATGTTCTGGTACACCTCAATGCCCTCCTTGACGTCGTTGTAGATCGTGGCCTGCCCACCCTCGAGCACGACCACCACATTGCACATGTTCTCGATGTCCTTCGTGTTGTGCGACACAAGGATCAGGTTGGAGTTCTTGACCCGGCCATCGAACACGGCTTGAGCCTTCTTCCGGAACAATGGGTCGCCCGCCGACATCGCCTCATCAATGAGGTAGTAGTCGAATTCAAAGGCCATGCTCAAGCCAAAAGTGACCCGACTTCTCATGCCGGACGAATAGGTCTTCATCGGCATGTCGAAGAACTTGCCAATGTCGGCAAACTCTTCCACAAACTGGATCCGCTCCCGGGTTTCCTGGCTGCTCGATGAATAGAGACGGCAGACGAATCGCACATTGTCCCGTGCCGAGAGAGACCCCTGAAACCCGCCGCCTGCACCAACTCGCCAGGAGATGGTCTTGTCCGTCCGGATCATGCCGCCATCGGCAACCTCGGTGCCCGCAATGATCGCCATCAGCGTCGACTTGCCCGCGCCGTTCCGCCCCATCAGGCCAATGTTGGCCCCTTCCGGAAAGCGGAAGCTCAGATCCCGAAAGACGTAGTGGCGACCCTTGGGCGTCGGGTAGTACTTGGTGAGGTTGATCAACTCAATCACACGGCCATCCTCGCAGTCAGTCGCCCGCCGCCATCTTGCGCCGGCGGAGTCGATAGAGACTGATGCCCAACGCTCCAAACACCAGAGTCACCATGGATGGGTACAACAAGGTCACGCCTGGAAGCAAGCTGTACCCCGGCAAGAAGGCAGCCCTCGCGAGCTCGACCACATGCAGCAGCGGGTTGTAGAGCAGCCACTCAATGATTTCTCGTGGCAGCCCATGAACCGAGAACAAGACTCCCGAGGTGAACATGAGCGGGAGCGACAAGAGTTGCACCGCAAAGCCCAGACGAGGCAGCGGACCAATCACTGTCGCCAGCGTCAAGCCGATGCCTGAGCCCAACATGAACGCAAGCAGCCAAGCGCCCATGTACGCCGCCAAGTGCTCGGGCGTGGTGGGCTTGAACCCGAACCGGGCGAGGACCATCAACGCGATGACAAAAACGAGCACGTCGAGCACGAGCTCAAGCAGCGCCCGTGCCACGATGGTGTCCAGCGGTTTGACCTGCCGATAGTTGAACAACCCCAGATTGGACTTGACGGCGCTCATCAACTGGCTCCACAGGCCCGTGCACATCTGATAGGGCATCAAGGCCACGATCAGAAAGATCGCAAACTCATAGGTGCCGCGACTCAATCGACCACGCAGGTAAGTGTTGACCAGCACCAGAACGAAGACCTGCACCAGCGGCGAGCCAATCAACCAGACCACCCCGGTCCAATGTCCGCCGAACCGGGTCTTGATCTCGCGCATGAGCAGCGCAAAGATCACCGCGCGTTGAATCTGCCAAGGCGTACGTTTGATCACAGGGGGAACAAGGCTGGATTGCAAGGGCGCATCAGGGGCCCGGCACGGTGGAAACCCTTGCAGAGCATCCGCGACTGTAACTCAGCCCCCCTGCAGCGCAGGGCCGGAAGAAGCCTCACTTTGCCCATCTGTCGCAGGCGCATCCCGCTCCGATGCCGTGGTGCTGCGCAGCAGCAGTTCCGCCAGTTCGGAAGGGCGCTCGATCAACCCCAGAGGCAGCACCAGGTGATGCGGATCATGTTGGCGAGTTCGATCGGCTTGCGCACCCAGATCGAACACCGCGATTCGCCGGCCACTGAGCAAGGCCGCGGAAAGCACATAGCAATAGGTTTCCGGCCAGATGGAGGGAACCAGAATGAGGTCGGGGCCGCAGGCGTTGATGCGCTCGAGCAGGTCGTTGTCAAAATAGCGGCCCAGCAACCTGACCCCGGAACCCGCCAGCTTGACGTCGTCTGAAGAGTAGCCGAGCAGAGACACCTCCAGAGGCAAAGCGCGGTCTCGGGCCACCTCTGCCAGGCCAGCCAGCACGTCAAAACCCTTGATCCGGTTGATGGCCCCGATGGCCAGGACCTTGACCGTCTGACCCGACGGCACCAGAGCCGGACCAGAAGTCCGTCGTGGCGGGTCAGCCTCGTGAGGCGCGACGCGGATCTCGCCTTCGCGGAGCGACCTCATGCGCCGGGCCACGTCATCCGACGGGACGATGACTTCTTCAGCGCGCTCGAGCAACTGGCGGGAGCCAGCTCGCCAATCCTCGATGGGGCCCGTCTGGGCGATCAGACCATCTTGACTGAGGCAGCGATTGCAATCTTCGGGTTGAGGCTGACCACAGTAGCGGCCCTCTGCATTGATCAGATTCACCCGCGGACACAGCGCGTAGTAGTCGTGGACCGCCAGACGGACCTTCAAGCCAAGACGGTCTGCCGCCTCGATCAGTTGCTCGCCCGTCTGCGCCGGGAAATCGATCAAGTGATGGATGTGCACTTCCCGAATGCGCAGCGTCTGCAAGGCCTCGACCAACAGATCCAGTGGTCTGAGTTGCAGATTGGCCAGGTTCGGCAAGTTGTAAAGCCCGGGGTGCAGCAAGGCCACCCGATCGGCCATAGAAGAGGGCCGCAGTTCGAACACGCCATGCCCCTGGTCCATCAACTCCCGGCTCTGCTCCAGCAAATGGCGCTCGGTGCCCCCGCCCCGGTTGTGGCAGACAAGCAGGATGTTGTGGTCCGTGGCCCGCCGGGCCAGCCGAGCCAAGTCCAGCCGCAAGCGATGGCGCCAAGTGGGGTCATCCGCAATGTAGCGGGCCACATCGGCATCGTACTGGGGGT
>CALRVU010000098.1:0-8404 GCA_943371685.1 Bordetella parapertussis
GCCGGCCCTGCTGTCCATGTACCAGCGACTGGAGGCCACCCTGCGGCCGCTGGATCAGTACCCGGTGCGCCTGGTGCTTTCGAGCCGGGGCTCGTGGCTGGTGGAGCTGGACGACGCCAGCCAGATCGACCTGGGGCGCGGCACCGAGGACGAATTGATCGCGCGCTGCGAGCGCTTTGTGCGCACCATCAGCGCGGTGGGCGTGCGTCAGCAGCGGCACTGGCGGCATGCCGACCTGCGCCATGCCGACGGCTATGCGCTGCGCTTCAAGCCAGTCGACGCGGGCCCCGTGGCCCAGAACAACAACTGAGGACGGCATGGCCAAGGACTACAAGGATCTCGTCGTCGGACTCGACATCGGCACCGCCAAAGTGATGGCGGTGGTGGCCGAGGTCATGCCGGGCGGTGAGCTGCGGGTCGCCGGCCTGGGGGTGGCCTCATCGCATGGCCTCAAGCGCGGCGTGGTGGTCAACATCGAGGCCACCGTGCAGAGCATCCAGCAGGCGCTGAAAGAGGCCGAGATGATGGCCGCCTGCAAGATCGAACGGGTCTACACCGGCATCACCGGCAGCCACATCCGCGGCCAGAACTCGACCGGCATGGTCATCGTGCGCGACAACCGCGAGGTCACGCCGACCGACGTGGCCCGGGTGATCGAGACGGCCAAGGCGATCAACATTCCCAACGACCAGCGACTGTTGCTGGTGGAGTCGCAGGAGTTCGTGATCGACGGCCATGAGGTCAAGGAGCCGATCGGCATGAGTGGCAGCCGGCTGGAGGTGAAGGTGCACATCGCCACCGGCGCCCAGAGCGCGGCCGAGAACATCCTCAAGTGCGTGCGGCGCTGCGGCCTCGAGGTCGAGCAACTGGCGCTCTCGCCCACGGCGTCGGCCGCGGCGGTGCTGACCAAGGACGAGATGGACCTGGGCGTGGCGGTGGTCGACATCGGCGCCGGCACCACCGACGTGGCGATCTACACCGGTGGGTCGATCCGACACACGGCAGTCATCCCGATCGCCGGTGACCTGATCACCAGCGACATCGCCATGGCCCTGCGCACACCCACCAAGGATGCGGAAGAGATCAAGGTCGAGTACGGCGTGGCCAAGCAGCTGCTGGCCGATCCGAGCGAGCAGCTGGAAGTGCCCGGCCTGGGCGACCGCGTACCGCGCATGCTCAGCCGCCAGGCGCTGGCCGGCGTGATCGAGCCACGCGTGGAAGAAATCTATTCACTGGTCCACCAGGTGATCCGCGAGTCGGGCTACGAGGAGCTGCTCTCCTCGGGCATCGTCATCACCGGTGGCACGGCGGTCATGCCGGGCATGGTCGAGCTGGGCGAGGACATCTTCCTCAAGCCGGTCCGCAAGGGCCTGCCCACCTATTCGGGTCCCTTGTTCGACATGGTGGCCAATCCGCGCTCGGCCACGGCCATGGGCTTGCTGGAGGAGGCCCGCACGGCCCATGCCCGCGGCCACAAGGCGGCGGCGCAGGCCGGTTCGGTCAAGACATGGTTCAGCCAGATACGGGATTGGTTTCTCGGGAATTTCTAGGACAGCGGGCGCGGTGCCACCCGGCACCGAGGACTCGCGGATTCAACAGCACAACGGCAACGCAACGCAAAAAGGAGCTTCAACATGCCTATCGAGATGATCGAAGAATTTGACCAAGGCACGCAGATCAAGGTGATCGGCGTGGGCGGCGGCGGCGGCAACGCAGTCGAGCACATGATTGCGCAGGGCGTGCAAGGCGTGGAGTTCATCTGCGCCAACACCGACGCCCAGGCTCTGAACCGCAGCGCGGCCGCTCAACTGGTGCAGCTGGGCGCCACCGGCTTGGGCGCGGGCTCCAAGCCCGAGGTCGGCAAGTCGGCGGCGCAAGAGGCAGAAGCGCGCATCCGCGAAGCCATCTCTGGCGCCCACATGCTGTTCATCACCGCCGGCATGGGCGGTGGCACTGGCACCGGTGCGGCACCGGTGATCGCCCGCATCGCCAAGGAAATGGGCATCCTGACCGTGGGCGTGGTCACCAAGCCCTTCGAGTTTGAAGGCGGACGCCGCGGCAAGCAGGCGGACGCCGGCGTGTCCGAGCTGGAAGCCAATGTCGACTCACTGATCGTGGTGCTGAACGAAAAGCTGCTCGAAGTGCTGGGCGACGACGTCACCCAGGACCAGGCTTTTGCCCATGCCAATGACGTTCTGAAGAACGCCGTGGGCGGCATCAGCGACATCATCCACATCCCCGGCCTGGTCAACGTCGACTTCGAAGACGTCAAGACCGTGATGAGCGAGCCCGGCAAGGCCATGATGGGCACGGCGATGGCCACTGGCCCGGACCGCGCCACCAAGGCTGCTGAAGCCGCCGTGGCCTGCCCGCTGCTCGAAGGCATCGACCTGTCCGGCGCGCGTGGCGTGCTCGTGCTGATCGCGGCCAGCCGCAGCAACTTCAAGCTCTCGGAAAGCAAGAACGCGATGAACGCGATCAAGCGCTACGCCGCCGAAGAAGCCCACATCATCTACGGCACGGCCTATGACGACAGCCTGGGCGACCAGCTGCGCGTCACGGTGATCGCCACCGGCCTGTCGTCGGCCCGCCGCGCCGCCGCGCCGCTGACCGTGGTGCAGACTCAGCCCATGCTGCGCACCGGCACCGACAACCTGCCCCTGCTGAACACCCCGATCGGCGCGGCAGCGACCATGCCCGGCATGGCCACGCAGGCTGCTCCGGTGGCCCATGAGTACGGCCACCTGAGCACCCCGAGCGTCTGGCGCACCGGCCGCACGCAAGCGGCCGCCAAGGTCGAGGCCCTCAGCTCCAACGGCATGGATGAGATCGAGATCCCGGCCTTCCTGCGCAAGCAGGCGGACTGATTGCGCGGCTGAACCAGCCGGAGAACCGGCGCAGCGCCTGCTGCGCCTGCTGTTGTCTTGATGGGGCGCTGCGGCGCCCCTTTTTTATGGTCGATGTCAGGGCGCGCGAAAGCAGGCAATGTTTGAAGTGTCCCGTCCATTGAACCCCTCGAATGCGCCTACGATGCAAAGCTGATTCCCGAATTGGCTCAAGCTCGTTGTTCGAATTCCCAGATCAATATTGGGGCCATAGTAGGCATTGAGGGGTGCACCGACAAACTGATGAATGGTGGTGTCCCAAGTATACAGACTCGGCCCGGAGAGCAAGTAGAGGCGATTGTTAGGTCCGCTGAGGATGCTCCCGATTTGGGCGAGATTCTGCGTATCAGGACTCCACGGGATCGCTTGCTTGATCGAAGTATCAAATGCAGCGCTGCTTCCACGTGTAATATTGTCTACATCGTAGTGGCTGCCGAAGACATACAAAGTGCTTCCGCTTAGTGCCAGACGGCGGCCCATGAATTCTTTTCCGAGGGCATCGATGGTTGCGGTGCTCAAGGTTTGTACCGCACCGGTTTGAGTATTTACGGACCTCAAACCCCAGCGCGTTCTTCCTTCGATTGTCATATCGCCGATGAGATAAACCTCATCGTTGGTTGCAACCATGTCTGTCGCATTCGAATTTGTCCCCGCCTGGAGTCTCATTGGTAATAGCGTCCCATCCCTTGTGGAAAATGCAGCCAAGTTGCTCCGCGGTTGCCCATCAATGGATTCAAATCGTCCCTTGACGTACAAATTGTCTCCGCCCAGAGTCAATCCATCAATCGTGCCGAAGTTGTCGAAAGATGGATTGAATGGGAGCAGAGATCCAGTCGTTGAATTCAGCGCAGCGAATCCCTGGCGTGATGCTTCATCAATCTTGAAGAAGCTTCCTTTGAGATATACAGTGGAGCCCTTTGACAGGATGAGCTGAATACCTGTCGAGTCGTAGAAATCGATCTTTGGGTTCCACGGGCTGAGGCGCCCTGTCTCGGTGTCCAGAGCCGCCAGATATTGGCGGGGTTGGCCGCAGAGCAAAGAAAACTGCCCGCCTACCCAAACACTGTTTCCGCTGGTCCTCAATGTGCGGATGGCGTCTCCACCCAAGCACCAAGTGCGAGATTCACCTGTGGTTCGGTTGCTGATTGCAAGATTCAAAACACTTCGCGTGCCGGCTTTTGAGAAACTGCCACCCAATACAATCTCCCCACCCACCTCCGTCAAGGCGTATACGGCGGCATCATTGAAGAAGATGTCGCTGCTGGACAGTTCCGGATCCCATGGCATGATCATGCCATTGCCCAAGTCCACAGCTACTGCGCCGACGTGCGCTTTCCCACCTGCTTGGACAAAGTTTCCTCCGACGTAGAGAGTCGTGTTGTGAGTTAAGAAAGCTCTGATGACACAGCCTCGGTCTGCGTCTCCAATATCCGGTGCCCAATCGCTGACCTTCCCATCTGAGATATTGATTGCCGCAATACATCGCCGCGGCTTCCCGTCAACTTTGTTGAATTTCCCGCCGATGAGTATCTTATTTTCATATAACTCCATGGCCTTTATCGAATAATCGTAACTGTGTTGCTCATCTATTTCTGTGGACCAGATGAGTTTTCCGGTATCGAGGTTGATCGCGTGAAGAGCTGCATAGCCTGTTGCGGGTGTGACAGTGCTGTTTCCGCCGACGTAGAGTACATTTCCTTGTGCCGCAAGTGAACGTGCAAATGAAACCTCGGGAATCCATTCCTCAATTTGACCAGTGGCGGCGTTCAGGGCTGCAAGTCCAACTCGATCGGGTTTGCTGTTGTTATTGTAGTTGTCAATGATCAATCTGTTTCCGACCAAAACCATCGAAAAGACTTCTGCGCTGGTTGTAGGTGAGAAATTGAGATCGACGGTGCCGTTTTCGAGCAAGCGCACGAGATTGGCCTTTGGCAAGCCACCAACTTTCGAGAACATGCCGCCCAGATACCAACCGCCGGCACCGTCGCTGATGCTTATGTTGACGATTCCCTCTACTGAGGGATAGGGTTGAGCCTCCCCATTGACCGAGTTTACTGGTACAAACGCACCAGTTCTCCTCCCCACTTGAGTGAATTCCCCGCCCAGGAATAACAGCTTGCCGTCCTCCGAGGTAGCCGTTGTAGCTACGGGGCGATCAGTAACCCAAGGAATGATTTGCGAGCAATCGACTTTGATATTATTGACGTCGCTGCCATTTACCGTGCCTTCACCGTCTGCTATGGTGCATTCTCGGTCCAGCGGACTTCGAGCGATGGTGACTGCGTAGTGGGCGCCGGTCTCAAAGTTGCCATTCAGCACAAACGCGCCGTTACGAAGTAACGTTGATGAGCTGGCGCCGTGAACGAGTAACAATGAACTATTATCAGGCAGTCCATCTATCGTCCCTCCAACTGAGAATCCTGATTTTGGTGGGGGGTCTGGAGTTGGATTTGGGGTGTCACCACCGCCGCTGTCGCCGCCGCCGCCACACGACGCAAGCAGACATATCAGTGCGATGTTGACGCTGGAAGCGAAAATTGAATGCTTGTCCGTCGTTGCCATGATTTTTCAAATTGGGAATCTCGTGTCATTTTAGGGTCGACTTGTCTAAACGGTGGTTCTTGCAGAAGGCTTGACCGTGCGGTGTCTCCGATTTGTGCTCAGGTGAAGAAGGTTCACTTCTGGGACAATGACCACTGTGGAATCAGAAGTCAGGCCGACTACCCATGCTCAAGCAACGCACCATCAAATCCCTGACCCGCGCAGTGGGCGTGGGCCTGCACAGCGGGCAGCGGGTCGAGCTGACGCTGCGACCGGCGGCGCCGGACACGGGCATCGTGTTTCGTCGCGTGGATCTGCCCCAGCCCGTGGACATCCCGGTGCGGGTGGAGTCGGTGTGCGACACGCGCATGGCCTCGACCATCTCGCCGGGCGGTGACCCCGGTGGCCCCAAGGTGCAGACCATCGAGCACCTGATGTCGGCCTGCGCAGGCCTGGGCCTGGACAACCTCTACATCGACATCACGGCCGATGAGGTCCCGATTCTGGACGGCTCGTCCGCTGCCTTCGTGTTCTTGCTGCAAAGCGCTGGCGTGGAACTGCAGAACGCGCCCAAGCGCTTCTTGCGGGTCAAGAAGACGGTCGAGTTGCGTGAAGGCGAGGGTGCCCGCCTGATGTGGGCCAAGCTGGAGCCCTTCCATGGCTACAAGCTGACCTTCGAGATCGACTTCAACCATCCGGCGGTTGACGCCACCGGCCAGCAAGTGGTGTTCGACATGGGCTCGGGCCGCTACAAGCAGGAGATCGCCCGCGCCCGGACCTTCGGCTTCACCAAGGATGTGGAGGCCATGCGCTCGCGCGGTTTGACGCTGGGTGGCAGCATGGACAACGCCATCGTGGTCGACGACTACCGTGTGCTCAATGCCGACGGCCTGCGCTATGACGATGAGTTCGCCAAGCACAAGATCCTCGATGCGATTGGCGATCTCTATGTGTGCGGCAGTCCGCTGCTGGCGGCCTACACCTCGTTCAAGGGTGGTCATGCGCTCAACAACCGCCTGTTGCGCGCCCTCCTGGCCGATGAGACCGCCTGGGAGATGGTGACCTTTGACGATGTCGAGCGGGCGCCTAGCGGCTTTGCCGCGTTGGCGCCGGCGTGGTAAGGGACGGGCCGAGCGATGCTGATCTTTCGCCTGGTCTTCGGCCTGCTGCTCCTGTCGGGGCTGTTGTGCTTCGCCGCCTACATCGCCACTGCCAATCCACTGTGGCGGCAGCGTGGTCTGGTGGTGATCAAGTGGACGGTGCTGGCCGGCTTGGGCTTCTTGGCCGTACTGATGCTGGAGCGACTGGCGCTGCTGCTCTGAGTGATCAGCCGGCGCGTGCGCCCCGCAAGAAGCAGGCGACCGCCGGCTGACCGACCGCCAGCAGGTCGAAGCGCTCGGGCTGCAAGGTCCAGTTGTGCATCAGGCCGTCAACCAGCGAGAACAGCGCCCGCGCCATGACCTGGGTGTCGGCCGCAGGGGCGAGATGTCCCAGTCGGCGCGCGTGGTCCAGGCGCTCCGCGAGCGCGTCCAGAAAGCGAGCCACGCCTTCCAGGTGCCGGTCCTGAACCTTGAGCATGTCAGCCGTGTATTCGGTCATGTGCATGGCGATGGTGAAGACCCGCTGCAGGTGCGCGTCCTTGGTCAACTGCTCCAAAGGCAACAGTGCCATGGCTTCGACTTGCGCCATGGGGTCACTGCCGGCATGCTCGGGAATCTGGTTCATGGCGCACTCGCAAGGCATCAGCACGCGGTCCATCATGGCGGTGAACACCTCCGCCTTGTCCTGGAAATGCCAGTAGATGGCGCCACGCGTCACGCCCGCCTGGGTCGCGATGTCCTGCAATGAGGTTCGGGCGACCCCGGCACTGATGAACACCTGCTCCGCTGCATCCAGGATCTGGTTGCGCGTGTGCAGAGCATCGGCTTTGGTGCGTCGGACCATGAATTTGACCCCGTAGTAACCCGGGCTTTAAACATACATGCTTGATTGTATGTAAACTTTGGGCCGAACCAATTTGATGTCCCTCACTGCAGTGCGACTTCTCCGTCATGCCCACGAGTCGTGACCCGGGGTGTCGCGTTTTTCCAAGGATTCCCATGGCCAAGCTGCCCCACGCGCCTCTCTCGCTTCCCTGCCCACCCACGCTGTCTCGCGTCCTGGAGCAGCGACCCGCCATCGGCTGGCCCTTGGTCACGCTGGCCGCCTGTGTGCTGGCCATGCTGGGCGCCTGCAGCCCGTCCGCCCCGGCGGGCCCAGGTGGTCAGATGCCGCCCCCGCCGGTGGGCGTGGTGACCGTGGCGCCAGGTGCCTTGACGCTGGCCACTGAGCTGCCCGGCCGGCTGGAGGCCCTGCGCACCGCACAGGTGCGGGCCCGCGTGACCGGTGTGGTCAAGCAGCGCCTGTTCACCGAAGGCAGCCTGGTGCGGGCGGGTCAAAGCCTGTTCGAAGTGGACGCCGCGCCTTACCGCGCATCGCTGGACAGCGCCCTGGCCAGCCAGGCCAAGGCCGATGCCGCCCTGATGCAGGCGCAAGCCACGCTGGAGCGCAACCGCCCGCTGGCCGAAGCCCGTGCCATCAGTCAGCAAGACTGGGTGGCCACCCAGGCCGCGCACAAGCAGGCCGAGGCCGATGTGGCCGCTGCCAAAGCCGCCGTGACGCAGGCCAAGCTCAATGTCGAATACACCGCCGTGCAAGCACCGATCAGCGGCCGCATCGGTCGCGCATCGGTGACGGAAGGCGCGCTGGTCAGCGCCAACGAGGCCACGCTGCTGGCAACGATCCAGCAGACGGACACGCTCTACGTCAACTTCACCCAGACTGCGACCGACACCCTCAAGCTCAAGCGCGCGCTGGAAGCGGGCAAGCTCAAGGCCAGCAGCTCGGCGGCGGTGCATCTGCTGATGGAAGATGGCTCGGAGTATCCGATCGCAGGCAAGTTGTTGTTCACCGACCTGACGGTGGATGCGACCTCGGGC
>CALRVU010000099.1:0-8356 GCA_943371685.1 Bordetella parapertussis
TGCGCGCCCGCGATCTCGCCAGCGCTGGAGCACCCCACCCGCACCGAGGCCGGAAACGCCTGTTCCAAGCCGGTCAGCGCGCCCAGCGCGGTGGGTGCGAGCACGGCCGAGCGCGGCGAGAACACCAGCACCAGGGTGCGCGGGCCGTCCAGCGCTACCGGCAGGGGGGCGCTCCAGCCAGTCTCCGGATGGTGCTGCAAGGTCATCATGTCCATGCAGGGCTTTCGGCGGCAGCCCGCCTGACTTGAGCGCGCCGCGCAGCCGCGCGCGGCTCTGGTGCACACTTCGCCCACTCCCTGCAGACGGCGTGCGCCATGGATTTCAAGCAACTCGAATACTTTGTGGCCGTGGCCGAGCACCGCAGCTTCAGCCGCGCCGCCGTGGCACTGGACATTGCGCAGTCAGCCCTGAGCCGGCAGGTGCGCAGCCTGGAGGTGGAGCTGCGCGAAACCCTGTTGACCCGCACCGGCCGCGGCGTGACCCTGACCGAGGCCGGCCAGCGCCTGTATGACCACAGCCTGGGTCTGCTGCAGCAGCTGGCCCTGGCCCGGGCTGATCTGGGTGCCCACCGCGACGAGCCAGTGGGCCGCATCACCATTGCACTGCCCCCCAGCATGGGCCGGCAATTGACGCTGCCGTTGATCGACGGCTTCAAGCGCCAGCTTCCGCTGGCCAAGCTCGCCGTGGTCGAGGGCCTGTCCAGCCACATTGCCGAGTGGATTTCGTCGGGCCGGGTCGATCTGGGCCTGGTCTACAACCCCGACGCTCAGCCCGATCTGGAGTTCGAACCCCTGCTGACCGAGCCGCTGTGCCTGGTGTCACGCGGTGGCTTGGCCGGCCGCAAGTCACCCGCCGGGCCGGTGGCCCTGGCTGATCTGCAGGGCCTGGGGCTGGTGCTGCCGGAGCGGGCCCATGTGATCCGCCGCCTGCTGGAGAACCAGACCACCCTGGCCGGGCTCAAGCTCGACATCGCCTGGGAAGTGTCCAGCGTGGCGGCCCTGATCGACCTGGTCTGCGCCGGCTACGGCCAGGCCGTGCTGCCGGCCAGCGCGGTGCTGGCCTCGGGCCGGGGCGACACCCTGGTGGTCCAGCCCATCGTCTCGCCGGCGCTCAATACCGTGCTGTGTGTGGCGGCGTCATCGCACAAGAAGGCCACCGCGCTGTCGCGCCACGCCCGGCGCCTGCTGGCCGAGCTGATCCGCGCCCTGCCGCAGGCGGCGGCAGCACGTTCGCTGCCGGGTTGATGTGGCGGTGCGGATGCACCTGTCAGCCATGCTGGTTTGAGATAGCAGCTATCAAGCGCTCAGGCTGGCCGGCGATGGCGGTGGCACCAACAATCGCGCCACCATGCCCCAAACCGCCATTCCCTGCCTGCTGATGCGAGGCGGCACCTCAAAGGGGCCGTTCTTCAAGGCCGCTGACCTGCCCGCTGACACAGCCACCCGCGACCAGGTGCTGCTGGCCGCCATGGGCTCGCCCGATCCGCGCCAGATCGACGGCGTGGGCGGAGCCCATCCGCTGACCAGCAAGGTCGGGATCGTGGCGCCCAGCACCCGGCCGGGTGTGGACCTGGAGTTCCTGTTTGCCCAGTTGCAGCCCGCGCGCGACACGGTGGACACCACCCCCAACTGCGGCAACATGCTGGCGGCCGTGGTGCCCTTTGCGCTGGAGACCGGCCTGGCCCGGCCCCAAGGCGCCACCACCACCCTGCGCGTGCTGACGCTGAACACCGACATGGCCTGCGACATCACCGTGCAGACGCCAGGCGGCCAGATCGAATACGCCGGCGACGCGCGGATCGACGGCGCGCCGGGCAGCGCCGCGCCCATCACCATCAACTTTCTGGACACCGCCGGTTCGGTCTGCGCCGGCCTGCTGCCCACCGGCCAGCTGCGCGACCGGGTGCGGGTCGAGAGCGAGACCGCAGCCTTCGAGCCCTTCGAGCTGGATGTGACCTGCATCGACAACGGCATGCCCCTGGTCATCTTCAAGGCCAGCGACCTGGGCTGCACCGGTACCGAGAGCGTGGACCAACTGAATGCCGACAGCGCGCTGAAGGCCCGCGTCGAAGCCCTGCGCCTGGCTATCTCGCTGCGCATGGGCCTGGGCGATGTGCGGCAGAAGAACTATCCCAAGATGACGCTGATCAGCGCGCCGCAGCAGGGCGGCGCCCTGAGCACGCGCAGCTTCATCCCGCATGTCTGCCACGACGCCATCGGCGTGCTGGCCGCCGTCACCGTGGGCACGGCTTGCGTGCTCCAGGGCTCGGTCTGCGACGGCCTGGCCGTGCTGCCGGCGCCCGATGCACAGGGCTTGACCCGCGTGTCGGTGGAGCACCCAACGGGCGAGTTCAGCGTGGCCCTGGCCACCGAACCTGCCCCTGCAGAGCCGGGCGGGCTGCGCGTGACACAAGCCGCGTTGCTGCGCACCGCCCGCGCCCTGATGCGCGGCGAGGTGCTGGTGCCGGCCGCCGTCTGGAAAAACTGATACCGGAAAACTGACTCCGACCCCATTTGGAAAGCTGACGATGATCATCGACGTACATGGCCACTACACCACCGCGCCGGCCGCTCTGGGCGCTTGGCGGGATCTGCAGATTGCGGGGCTGAAGGAGCCGGGCAAGGCGCCGGACAGGTCGCTGCTGAAGATCAGCGACGACGAACTGCGCGAGTCGATCGAGACCAACCAGCTCAAGCTGATGAAGCAGCGCGGCAGCGATGTGACCATCTTCAGTCCGCGCGCCAGCTTCATGGCCCACCACATCGGCGACTTCAACACCTCGTCGACCTGGGCTGCCATCTGCAATGAGCTGTGCTACCGGGTGGCCCAGCTGTTCCCGCAGAACTTTGTGCCGGCGGCCATGCTGCCGCAATCGCCGGGCGTGGATCCGGCCACCTGCATCCCCGAGCTGGAGCGTTGCGTCAAGGAGTACGGCAACGTTGGCATCAACCTGAACCCGGATCCGTCCGGCGGCCACTGGACCAGCCCGCCGCTGTCCGACCGCCACTGGTACCCGATCTACGAGAAGATGGTCGAGTACGACATCCCGGCCATGATCCATGTGAGCACCAGCTGCAACAGCTGCTTTCACACCACCGGGGCGCACTACCTGAACGCCGACACCACGGCCTTCATGCAGTGCCTGACCAGCGATCTGTTCAAGGACTTCCCGACGTTGAAGTTCCTGATCCCCCACGGCGGCGGCGCCGTGCCCTACCACTGGGGCCGCTTCCGCGGTCTGGCGCAAGAGCTCAAAAAACCGCTGTTGCAGGACCACCTGCTCAACAACATCTACTTCGACACCTGCGTCTACCACCAGCCCGGCATCGACCTGCTGACCAAGGTGATCCCGGTGAAGAACATCCTGTTCGCCAGCGAGATGATCGGCGCGGTGCGCGGCATCGACCCGGAAACCGGCCACTACTACGACGACACCCAGCGCTATGTGGCGGCCACCGCCAACCTGAGTGACGCCGACCGCCACCTGGTGTTCGAGGGCAATGCCCGGCGCGTGTTCTCGCGGCTCGACACCACCCTGAAGGCCCAGGGCCGCTGAGTCCTGTCCGGCCCGCCGCAGCCGGCGCGGGGGTCGTCAGACCCCGCTGCTGACCAGTGCGAACAAGGCGCCCTGGGGGTCCATGCACTGGACCACCCACTGCCCACCCGGCACTTCGGTCGGGCCGTTCAGCACCCGGCCGCCGGCCTCCTCTACCCGCTCGGCGGCGGACGAGACCGAATCGACATTGAAGTAATAGAGCCAGAACGGCCGGGGCGTGTGGCTGCTGCGGGTCATGATGCCGCCCATCGCCGTCTGCCCGGCGGCTGTGGCAAACATCTGATAAGTGCCGTCGATGCCCATGTCCAGGCTGCCCACCTCGGTCCAGCCGAACAGGTCGCTGTAGAAGTCGAGTGCGGTTTCGCCGGCCTCGGCATGCAGTTCATGCCAACCGACGGTGCCCGGCGCGTCAGAGGCCGCCGGCAGACCCGTGTCGCCCGGCAAGGGTTTGAACAGATCGAACGAGGCGCCCTGTGCATCGGCCACCACGGCAAAGCGACCAACGCCGGGAATGTCCTCGGGCGCGCGATGCACCGATCCGCCAGCCGCCAAGACCTTGGCGGCCACCGCATCCACATCGTCCACATGGACATAGCCCGTCCAGGCCGGCCGCGCGCCGGCCGCCAGCATGTCGGCGGGCCAGGCCATCAAACCGGCCACCATGGCCGGCCCGGCATGGAGCAAGGTGTAGCGCATGTCGGGCATGCCCGCATCCTGCATCTGCCAGCCCACCACCGCCTCATAGAAGGCCTCGGCAGCGGGTGCGTCCGTGGTCATCAACTCGTACCAGATGAAACTTCCAGGGGCGCTGCTCATGAGATCTCCTGCGGCCGGCTCGGGGGGACATGGCTGAGACGCCCATCTTGGCCGAAATGCTGCGGGTTTGCCCATCCCCTGTTACCAAATTTCATGCAAATCAGTGTCTGCAATGCTGAATCGAGATAGCAGCTAGCACAGCAACTCACTGGATGGCATCGCCGCGACTGGCCAGAATCGCCGCAGCACTTGACCAAGAAAGCACGAGCATGAGCCTGCCCATGAACACCCTGGGTGTCGTCCACCGCACCATCCACCGCGCTGACGCCGCCGCCGTGGCCCGCCTGTCCAAGCTGGGCGTGGCCACCGTGCACGAGGCCCTGGGCCGGGTCGGCCTGATGAAGCCCTACATGCGGCCGGTCTATGCCGGCGCCCGCATGTGCGGCACCGCCGTCACCGTGCTGCTGCAGCCGGGCGACAACTGGATGATGCATGTGGCCGCCGAGCAGCTGCAGCCCGGCGATGTGGTGGTGGCGGCCTGCACCACCGACAACGAAGACGGCTTCTTTGGCGACCTGCTGGCCACGTCCTTCCAGGCCCGGGGCGCCCGCGGTCTGATCATCGACGGCGGTGCCCGCGACATCGACGAGCTGCAGAAGATGGGCTTCCCGGTGTTCAGCAAGGCCATCCATGCCAAGGGCACCATCAAGGCCACGCTGGGCTCGGTCAACGTGCCGGTGGTCTGCGCCGGTGCGCTGGTCAACCCAGGTGACGTGGTGCTGGCGGACGTGGACGGCGTGGTGGTCGTGCCGGCCGCCCTGGCCGCGCAGGTGGCCGATGCAGCTGAACACCGCGAGAGCTTTGAGGGCGAGAAGCGCGCCAAGCTGGCGGCCGGCGTGCTCGGCCTGGACATGTACAAGATGCGCGAGCCGCTGGAAAAAGCCGGCTTGCGTTACATCGACTGAGCAAGAAGCCACGGCCCGCAGGCCGCACAACGACGGAGACATACCATGAACCGATTCCACTTCCTGGCCACCAGCGCCCTGGCGGCCCTGGCCCTGATCGGCGGCGCCGCCCAAGCGCAAGAGTTCCCGACCAAGCCGGTCCGCATCATCACCCCCTTCCCGGCCGGCGCCGGCCCCGAGGCCGTGGTCCGCCTGCTCGCTGAAAAGCTGCAGAAGAAGTGGGGCAAGCCGGTGATCGTAGAGAACAAGCCGGGTGCCAACGGCTTCATCGCCATCGACACCTTCAAGCGCGGCGCAACCGACGGCCATGACCTGATCCAGCTCGACAACGTGCACCTGGTGGCCTACCCGAACCTGTTCAAGAAGCTTCCTTACGACCCGGTCAAGGATTTCGATCCGATCGCGCCGCTGTTCCGCACCTACTTCTTCATGGCGGTGCCCACCAACAGCAAGTACAAGACCGCCGGCGACATCATTGCCGACGCCAAGGCCCATCCCGGCAAGCTCAACTACGGCTCCTGGTCGGTCGGCAACCCGGTGCACCTGGGCTCGGCTCTGCTGGAGTCGATGACCGGCACCGAGATGCAGCACATCATCTACAAAGAGGTGTCGATGCTCTACACCGGCGTGGCCACCGGCGAGCTGGACTGGTCGCTGGGCTCGATGGCCTCGGCCGGCCCGCTGCAGCGCAGCGGCAAGCTCAAGTTCATCGCCGTGACCGCCCCCAAGCGCCACCCGGCCTTCCCCGACGTGCCGACGGTAGCCGAATCCGGCGGCCCGGCCGGCTATGAGGTGACCGGCTGGACCACCATCGCCGCACCCAAGGGCCTGCCCAAGGCGGTGGCTGACAAGATCCAGGCCGACATCAATGCTGCCCTGGCCGAGCCGGACATCAAGGAGCGCTATGCCACCTTTGGCTACGAGACCTTCCCGGCCACGCGTGAGCAGTTCCAGGCCTACATCGGCACCGAGTCGACCAAGTACGCCGAAGTGATCAAGCGCGCCAAGGCCTCGCTGGACTGAGCCTGCGGCCAGACCAAGCACCGAACCCGAGACCGAACCATGAGCAAGACGACGAGCGGCCCTTTCAGCAAGACCCCGGGCTGGCTGGACTGGTACACCGGCCCAAGCCAGCCACGCTTTGTGCCGCCCGCCGGCGCGGTGGACGCGCATTGCCATGTGTTCGGCCCCGGCGCCGAGTTCCCCTATGCGCCTGAGCGCAAGTACACGCCCTGCGACGCCAGCAAGGCCGAGTTGTTTGCCCTGCGCGACCACCTGGGCTTTGCCCGCAATGTGGTGGTGCAGGCCACCTGCCATGGCGCCGACAACCGGGCCATGATCGACGCCTTGCAGCACAGCGGCGGCATGGCCCGCGGCGTGGCCACCGTGCGGCGCAGCGTGAGTGATGCCGAACTGCAGACCATGCATGAGGCCGGCGTGCGCGGCGTGCGCTTCAACTTCGTCAAGCGCCTGGTCGACTTCACGCCCAAGGACGAACTGCTGGAGATCGCTGGCCGCATTGCCAAGCTGGGCTGGCATGTGGTGATCTATTTCGAGGCGGTGGACCTGCCCGAGCTGTGGGACTTCTTCACCGCCCTGCCCACCACGGTGGTGGTCGACCACATGGGCCGGCCCGATGTGAGCCAGCCGGTGGACGGCCCGGAGTTCGCCCTGTTCCTGAAGTTCATGCGCGAGCACCCGAATGTGTGGAGCAAGGTCAGCTGCCCGGAGCGCTTGAGCGTGACCGGACCCAAGGCACTGGACGGTGAGCAGAACGCATACACCGACGTGATCCCCTTCGCCCGCAAGGTCGTCGAAGCGTTCCCCGACCGCGTGCTCTGGGGCACCGACTGGCCCCACCCCAACCTGAAAGACCACATGCCCGATGACGGCCTGCTGGTCGACTTCATTCCGCACATCGCCACCACGCCCGAGCTGCA
Source organism: Bordetella parapertussis (assembly GCA_943371685.1). GTDB lineage: Bacteria > Pseudomonadota > Gammaproteobacteria > Burkholderiales > Burkholderiaceae_C > Ideonella > Ideonella parapertussis_A. Next base: position 7,218 of record CALRVU010000099.1, read on the forward strand.
GCAGAAGCTGCTGGTGGACAACCCGATGCGCCTGTATTGGCCCGAAGTCCCACAGAAAGCCTGACCATGGCCCTCGACAAACCCTATCTGGACGTGCCCGGCACGACCATCTTCGACGCCGAGCAATCGCGCAAAGGCTACTGGCTCAACCAGTTCTGCATGAGCCTGATGAAGGCCGCCAACCGCGAGCGCTTCAAGGCCGACGAGCGCGCCTACCTCGACGAGTGGGCGATGACCGAAGAGCAGAAACAGGGCGTGCTGACGCGCGACCTGAACCGCTGCATCGCCGCCGGCGGCAACATCTACTTTCTGGCCAAGATCGGCGCCACCGACGGCAAGAGCTTCCAGTACATGGCCGCGACCATGACCGGCATGACCCAGGACGAGTACATGGCCATGATGCTGGCCGGTGGCCGCTCGGTCGAGGGCAACCGCTACGTGGGCGAGGACGGTGATGCGCAAGCCCACCGCCAGCCGCAAGGCCGCGCCCACCACCCCAACCAGAGCTGACCATGGCCCGCATCACCGCTTCCGTCTACACCTCGCACGTTCCGGCGATCGGCGCCGCCATTGATCTGGGCAAGACCCACGAGCCCTATTGGCAGCCGCTGTTCAAAGGCTATGAGTTCAGCAAGCAATGGCTGAAGGACAACCCGCCCGACGTGATCTTCCTGGTCTACAACGACCACGCCACGGCCTTCAGCCTGGAGATGATCCCGACCTTTGCCATCGGCTGCGCCGCGCAGTTCCAGCCGGCCGATGAAGGCTGGGGCCCGCGCCCGGTGCCGGTGGTGCAAGGCCACCCCGAGCTGGCCGCCCACATCACCCAGTCGGTGATCCAGGACGACTTCGACCTGACCATCGTCAACAAGATGGACGTGGACCATGGCCTGACCGTGCCGCTGTCGCTGATGTGTGGCCAGCCCGAAGGTCCGGAACCAGCCTGGCCCTGCCCGGTCATTCCCTTTGCCGTCAATGTGGTGCAGTACCCCGTGCCCTCGGGCCGCCGCTGCTACGAGCTGGGCAAGGCCATCCGCAAGGCGGTCGAGAGCTTTGACGAGAACCTCCATGTGCAGATCTGGGGCACCGGCGGCATGACCCACCAGCTGCAAGGCCCGCGCGCCGGGCTGATCAACCGC